>NZ_JBHFNQ010000223.1:0-16601 GCF_041929345.1 Floridaenema aerugineum BLCC-F46 | reverse complement strand
GTTTTTTTTTGTTTTTTTTTTTTTTTTTTTATTAAAAAAAAAAAAAATTTTGGTTGTTGGCTGCCCGCCCAAATATGTGCGCTTACGCCCAACAACGTACCTAGTTAGTAGCGCTTTCTAACATTTGAATACTACCATTATTGGCATCAATTTCTACTTCTATTCCTATAGGTAATGTGAATTTGTTGGGAATATGACCAATAGCTGCACCATACCAAGCGGGAATTTTTAATGGTTTAATATGATCTTGTAAAACTTGCATTAATGTTAAAGACTGTTCGGGTTTTTCGGGGTCACATTTGGTACATTGACCGAAAATAAAACCGGAGATGCGATCGAGTATTCCCGCAAGCTTTAATTGGGTTAACATTCGATCGACTCGGTAAACTTCTTCGCCAATTTCTTCAATAAATAAGATACTTCCTTGCCAATTCGGTAAGTAAGCAGAACCTACCATTGCTGATAAAACTGATAAGTTACCACCGATTAATTTACCCCTAGCTTTTCCGGGAGTAATTGTTTCTACTTGTAAGGGTAAACTGCTGAGATTTTCACCAATAAAAGGTGAGTTTCGCATCGTGACAGCTTCTCCGTTAAACAGAATTCGCTGCACATAATTCACTGTAAATTGATTCCAAGTAGATGTGGCAACAGGCCCGTGAAAAGTGACAATTCCACTCAGAGCATAAATTGCTAAAAGTAGGGAAGTTATATCACTATAACCAATAATAATTTTGGGATTTTTTCTGATTAATTGGTAGTTTATTAATGGTAAAATTCGATTACAACCCCATCCACCGCGCAAGGTGAGAATTGCTTTAACTGATGGGTCAGCAAACATGGAATTAATGTCAGCAGCACGGTCAATATCTTTGCCAGCTAAGTAACCGTATCTGTCTAAAATATGGTTTCCTAATTTGTAATTTAATCCTAAATTTTTCAGGGTTTGTTTAACTTCTTCTACATCTTCTGAAGAAACGAAACTAGCAGGATTAACCAAACCAATTGGATCACCAAGTTTCAAATTAGGTGGTTTTACAATTGGTTGGGAAAGTGAGTGAGCTTGAGCAATTTTTGGTAATTGACTGGTGAAGGCGGCGAGTCCCAAAGCTTGCAGAAATTGGCGGCGATCGCAATTCATGTATCCACCCAAACTGTCACCGCTGCTACAGCGATTAACATTTCATCATTTTTATCATTAAGAGATGCGATCGCTCTCCCTTCAACTACCATTCCGCCAGCTTCTAAAGTTAAAGTTTTTTGTCCAAAAGGTAGCACTGCTAATACTTCTTCTTGGCGCACTTGTTCGGGGTAAGGAACGGCAACTTTTACCTCAACAATCATCTGATTTGGATCGCTTAAACCTGCGACTTCCCAAACTCCGGGTAAGGCATTGTGTGCGATCGCATTTCGCACCGCCCTAGCTGCCGCTACAGTTGGTTCCTGTCCGTGCTGATCCACGCCCATTCCCATTTCAATAACCAAACGTTTTCTAGTCACTTTCACCTCTTAATTTGCTGATTACTTAACCAAGTTTGTTTCCTTTTGCAGTTCCATAACAAACTGCACTATTGGCAGATTATTATCCTTCCAATTTAAGCGCTGTTCCCGAACTAGTTTTAGGTGAGGTTCTATATTTTTCGGGCTGATCATTTTCCCAAAATTTGCCGGAACTTCTTCCAATTTATAGTTATAAATCCGGTTCATAATTAAGTTAGCAAGTTCATCTCGATAATGTACGCTATCCACAAAATGGTTCATATTATCTCCGATAGCTTCTGTCGTTAGATCGCTGTAACTAGCAAAGTCCCAAACCGGAGTTATTTTAACAATTTGGCGTTTCCAATCTTCAAATTCTGACCAAATACCAGCCCGATTAATTAGTTCTAATTGGGCGGCGTGTACTGGTGCAATAAACACTTTTAGCTTAATATTACGTTTTTTACAAGTATCAACAATTGCTTTAAAAGCCGCTAACTCTTCTTCCGAAAGATTATAGTCCTTGTAGAGGGTTTTTTCCGTCAAATACATCCTCATTACCCTCTTAAAATTGCTATATCTGTCGCTATCTTTATACAGAGTAGCTTCTACCTTTGCTGGTTTAACTTTAGGTTTTGCTACAGGAGTTTTCGGCTTTTGTTTATTTGTGGGCGGCTTGACAAGTTGCGCCCTACTAACAGGTTTTTTCACCTGTTTTTCTACCTTTTGAGCAGGTTTCTTAGTTGGCTTTTTCGGAGATTTTGTAGTTGGCTTCTGGTTAGTTTTCTTGGCTGACTCTTTCCGGTTTTTTGTGACCTTTTTTCTATTTTTGGATTTGAGACTATCCGAGGATTTGCGATCGATTCTTGCCGCTAAAACCTGAGATTTTTTTTTCCCCTCAGTTTTTGGTTGTTCTCCCGGTGGCGATAAAGGTAAATCAGTTGCAGTAATTTTTCTTAAGCTAGCAGCGAAAGTATCCAAAGAAAAATTAATTTTGACTAATTCAGGAATAGTTACACTGTACTTATTGGTTCTAACTACAGTTACTTCTTGGGGCTTTTCTGGCTGAGTTTCTGGAGTTGGTTTTACTAATTTTTTTTGCCCACCAAAAGCGAAGAAATCCAGACTCAGTACTACTTCTTGTAAATCAGGATGATTAGCCAAAGTATCATCAAAATAACTTTTAATATCCCGCATTTTCGCCCCAGGTAAAGCCAAGTTATAAACTGGTTGTACCTTTAAAGCTGGGTGTTCTGTAGATAATTTTAAAGCTGTAGATGTACCTAAAAACACTGCTTTAGGCTGAATTTTAGTAATACTAAGAGTCGCTAAATTTATTTTAAATCGCTCGGCTCTATATCTATTTCTCTGCTCTAAAGTAGTTGGTTTGGGTTGATTTGTATTTTCTACCTTTGGCTGATCTGGTTTAGTTGCTGGCGGCGGAGAGTCCCCAGCAAAATTAAATTGATTCTCCTCCGTTTCCGTCAGATTTTTGATTACGCCATAAGGATCGACAACTAAATTGAAAATAGCAATGGAAGCTAAATTCAACCCTACCAAAGGTAGAAACAACAAATTAAATAGGCGATAATTTTTACTATTAATCATTGCTAAAACTGGAAGTAAAGGAACTCAGAAACTCGGTTTAAAGATAGTAGACACAAAGCAGCAAGAGTAGTCAAATATATTACCCATAATAAATTGGGTTTAAACCATTGCAGCATTTGATTGGTATTGGGTAAAACTGTCACACCTACCAGTAATGCAGCTAAAACAATTAAACTTTCTCCCCCTCCTTTTAAGTAGGGAAAGTTTTGGGTAAACTTCACTCCCAGGGGAGATAACCAACCCAATAAACTTTCATAATTGCTAGCAATAACAATACCTTTTGCACCAAACATTGCTTGTAAAATTTGCCAAGCGTCAGCGGCATTCCGCGCCCGGAAAAACACCCAACTAACTACTACAGCGAGAAATGTAATTGTCCAACCTACTGATTTAGGTAAACTTTTACCATGTAATTTCCACCAATGATTAATTGATAAGTAAATTCCGTGTAAAGCACCCCAAATTACAAAAGTCCAACCCGCACCATGCCACAATCCACCTAACAACATGGTAATTATTAAGTTAGTGTAGCGGCGAATTTCTCCTTGGCGACTACCTCCTAAAGGAATGTATAAATAGTCTCTTAAAAAATTAGAAAGAGTGATGTGCCAGCGTCGCCAAAAATCACTAATAGAAAAGGCTTTATAAGGCGAATTAAAGTTAATTGGTAGCTTAATATTAAGCATTAAACCCAACCCTACTGCCATATCAGAGTAACCAGAAAAATCAAAATATAGCTGCAAAGTGTAACTCAATGCACCCACCCAAGCTTCAATAAATGTTACTTGAGATGCGTTGTTAAATACAGGTGTAACCCAAGAGGCTATATTATCACCAATCAAAACTTTTTTGGCGAGTCCTAAAATAAATATGGCTAAACCCATCGCCATATTTTTATGAGAAAATACATAATTTCTTAATTTATGAAATTGCGGTATTACCTCTTTATTGTCTGATATTGGCCCTGCTATTACGTGAGGGAAAAATGCCACAAAAAGACTATGGGTAAGGAAATCAGATTGTTTAGCTTTACCGTTATAAGTATCTACTAAATAGGCAATTTGAATGAATGTATAAAAGGAAATTCCCAAGGGGAGAATAATTTGGGTAATTTGCCAGTTTGTCTGAAGTAGTTGACCTAACGAAGTAATAAAAAAATTGGCGTATTTAAAATAACCAAGTAATGCTAAGTCAAAGCCTATTCCCAGTAATAAAAATAATTTTGCTTTTTCAATATTTGGTTGGGCTTGTTCGATGCACTTGCCAATTAAATAATTAACACTGATGGAAATTAGTAACAGTGGCAAATAGGAAACGTTCCAGTTAGCGTAGAACACTAAAGAAGCGATAAGTAACCAAGTTCTAGCAATGGTAATTAAACCTAACTTGGTTAAAGTGAAAAAGACTATTAGGGTAATCGGCAAAAAGCCTAAGATAAAACTATAGGAGTTGAACAGCACAGTTTGATACTAAGAAAGAGAACAAATTGCGATCGCTGTTAATTATATAATACTTGTCAACTTTTTTGACTGTTATTACAGTAATAGGTAATTTCAGCCCTCATCAATTAATTTACATAATTCTTGATAATTTCTTTCCATGCTGCATAGCCTTCTCCATTTAAATGAATCCCATCATTTGTGTAACGATAAGCTAGTTCATTGTCGATCGTAAAAAATGAATATAGATCGATATACTGATAGCTAAATTCCCCGGCTAAAACCCGCAATTCTTCGTTTAGCCGAAACACTAAGTTATTATCCACTGGTTTTTTAAAGCGACTATTCACTGGCAAAACGCTTTGAACATATACTTCAGTTCGGGGACTTGATTGTTTAATATTAGCCAGCGCCAACCTATATTTTCTTACTATTTCTTCTAATGTTTGGTTGCTAATTACATCATTGATCCCGATCATCATAAATATTTTTTTCGGACGACTAACTGTTACTTGATCCAATCTTTTTATCATTCCGTAAAGGTTATCTCCACTAATACCTCTATTTTTAATATTTGGATTTTCCAAGATCTCCGACCATTCACAACGTTCGATTAGGCTATCTCCTAAAAATACAATATCATTGGGACTTTGAGGGATTTTTTCAAATAAACTTTTCCGGTCTAAATAGTAAGCAGAAAATCTAGCTGGCTGGGTATTATTACTAAAATATCTCCCTAATAACTGCTCACTCATCAAATAAGAAGTTAAGCCTTTTTTGGGAATCAAAACTATTACATAACTCAAAAATAAAATATTTAGGGTTATGGAAAAGACCATCCCCCAGTTTTTTTTCATTGATTTAGGTGATAGAAGCATTTTACTGATGAAAAATCAAAAATATAACTAACGATATACCAGGGTAGGGTTGCTGTCAAGTATCTTAACTCTATAAGAGTTATAAAATCAACTCAATCTAGCGGTACATTCTAAAATTAATTTTTGATTAATTAAGGCATGAGGCTGAATTTCTAATACTTTGTGAAAAGCTTGGATCGCCTCCCGATATTCGCCGATCGCAGCGTGACACAATCCTAACCCGTGAAGTGCGCCAAAATGAATCGGATTGAGCTTAATTACCATTTTGCAGTCGGCAATTGCTTTTCTGTACTCTCCAATTGAGTAGTATAAAACTGCACGTCGATTCCAAGCTTCTGCAAAGTCTGGTAAATCAGAAATTAGCTGTGTGAGTGCTATTTCTGCTTCTTTAACTTCTCCGGCTTCTAGTAATAATTGAGCCTGACGAATTATTTCAAATCCGATCGCACCTTTTTGCTCAAACCATATCCGCCAAAGTTCTGAGGTGGCGCGATCGCGTATTTCCTCGTCAGGATTTTTTAAATCTTTCAATAATTCATTAATGCGGTAGTCATTCATAATCTATTTACCCGAAAAAACGATTAAATAAACAAGCTAAGATTCAGAGACTTAGTGAATTTTTCTAAGAAAAATATCCCAGCTTTAGAATTACCAATATGATCGAGAGCCGGACTATAACAAGCGATCGCACCTGCTGAAGGTACAATAGATAATAGCGCACCACTCACCCCCGATTTAGTTGGTAAACCTACTCTGACAGCAAAACTAGCGGATGCTTCATACAATCCACAAGTCAGCATTAAAGCATTCACAATGCGCCGATTTTCTCCAGAAATCCCCCCTTTTTCTTGTGCCAGTAACATTCCCAATTTTGCTAAATCACTGACATTTCCCGCCAAGCAACAAATGTGATTATAAGTGTCGATCGCAATTTCGGGAGCATTTAAAAAACCAGATTCAAACATTACTTTCGCGATCGCTCGATTGCGTTCTCCACCAGCCGCAACTACAGAATTTAGCATCGCTTTATCCAATACTAAATTAGTTCCCGCACGTTGATTTAACCATTGACGCAAATTTTCACAACGAGAAAAACCATTATCACCAGGTAATAGAGAAGCTAGTGCGATCGCGCCACTATTAATCATCGGATTTCTCGGCCAACCTTTGTCAGCTTCTAACTGTTCGATCGAGAAAAAAGGTTGGTCAGACGGCTGCATTCCCACATGAGAAAATACCGCCTCTTTACCCATTTTCTCCAACAAACATAGCAGCACAAAAGGCTTAATTACACTCATTAAAACAAAAGGTATTTCCGTTTCCCCAAACCTAAAACTTTCCCCAGAGGTGCAATTAATTTCCACAGCAAACCATTCAGGATTAACTTGAGCCAACAGGGGAATATAATCAGGTAATCTACCCCCTTGACTGTAACTTCTTGCCTGTACAGCTAAAAACTCCAATTGAGCTTGAGTTAAATTAGATAACTTCGCTGAATTCATCATCTATTAGCCAACACTACAGAATAGGATTCAGCCGCTTTAATAAAAGCATTAACATCTTCCTCTTTAGTATTATACGCTGTGACTAATCTTAAAGTAGTCGAATCTTCCCCTTCCCACCGATAAAACTGGAAACCTTCCGCAAAAAGACCTTGAATCACAACTTCCGGCAATTGAATAAAAATTTCATTCGCTTCTACCGGATGACAAAGTTTGGCCCCTGGTAAACAACTTAAACCCTGAATTAATTTAGCTGTCATCTTATTAGCATGAGTCGCATTTTTTAACCACAAATCATCCTTAATATATGCTTCTAACTGCACCGATAAAAATCGCATTTTTGAGAATAAATGTCCCCCACGTTTGCGCCGAAAAGCAAATGATTCTGCTAATTGCTGTTTAAAAAATACCACCGCTTCTGCTGCCATTGCTCCATTTTTAGTAGCACCAAAAGACAAGATATCCACACCAGCACGCCAAGTCATTTCTGCGGGAGTACAACCTAAAGAAACGATCGCATTAGCAAACCTTGCTCCATCAAGATGTAAGCTGAGATTATGCGCGTGAGTCACTTCTGCAATTTGGCGAATTTCATCCACAGTATAAACTGTTCCGGCTTCAGTTGCTTGGGTAATACTAACAGCAGCAGGTTGAATATGATGCACAATTCCTGCACCTGCATTTTTTAATTTTACTGCTAAATCTTCAGCGCTAAATTTGCCATGTTCCCCAGGAATTGTGACTAATTTAGCACCACCTGTATAGAACTCTGGCGCACCACATTCATCGAGGTTAATATGGGATTCATTGTGGCAATAAATCGCACCATAAGGAGGGGTAATTACTGATAAAGCCAGAGAGTTAGCAGCAGAACCTGTGGCTACTGGAAAAACGATTACATCAGTTTCAAATAATTCGGAAAAAAGACTCTGTAATCTTTGTGTGTATTGTTCGTTACCATAAGGCATAGTTGTGCCTTGATTAGCAGCAATTAATGCTGCCATGATTTCCGGTGCTACGCCTGTGACATTATCGCTACAGAAATTCATTAACTTCAGAGGTTAGTTGCGACTGTTCTATTGGAATGATAAAGAAAAAAACAAAAATCTTCCACTTTAAACAGTGACAATTTATTTTACCAGGCGATCGCCTCTCTCTCCCGGAAAAATCCCCCCGTCGGCCCATCATCCGGCAAAGTTGCCAACCAAACAATTGTATCAGCCCCTTGCTCAGTTGTCCGAGGTGCATTTGGCCCCCCCATATCCGTTTTTACCCACCCTGGACAAACCGAATTCACCAAAATATTCGTCCCTTGCAACTCATAAGCAAACATTTTAGTAAGGGAATTCAACGCAGTTTTTGACATCCGATAAGCAGGATATCCACTTCTCATTTCTTGCAATTGTCCCGCACCAGAAGAAACATTTACCACCCGTCCATAATTATTGATTTGCATTAAGGGAATTAACGCCTGACAAATTAATAATGGCCCATATACATTGGTTTCGATCATTTGCTGGATAGTGCTGATTTTCGCTTTAAAAACACTTGAACCATCAGCGGAAAAATCCAATGCGATCGCAGCATTATTTACCAAAATATCTAATTTTCCAAACCGCTCACGAATGAACTGAGCCAGATGTTCAATACTTTCGGCATTAGTCACATCTAGAGGGTAACTACTAACATCTAAACCTTCTGATTGTAGTTGTTCTGCGGCAGCTTTCCCTTTGGTTTCATCGCGACTGGTGAGAATAACTTGAATGTCCTTTTTTGCCAATTGGCGACAAGTTTCAAAGCCGATTCCGCGATTTGCACCTGTGACGATGGCGAGTTTTTTACTGGTCATTTGTCTTCCTCCATTAGCCATATTTCAATGTTGTTATTTTCTGGTGATTATCTGAGAGAATATATCTTTTACGATCACCCTCCTTCAGTTGAAAAAGAGTGATCGCTCCCAACCTACCAAATTTTTACAAACTATTTCTGCTAATGGCTCATGAACTGGAAAATTTCCACTAACGTTTGTAAAATCTAGCCTTATGTACCTTAATAGCTCTGCTGTCTTCTCCGACAATAGCTGGCAACACTTGCAAACGATCCCCAATCTTAATTTCTGTCCAATACTGACGATCTAGACGGCTAAAATTGTTCCGGTGTACATGGTACTGTTGTTTATTCAGATCCTCAGCGAACAAAAATCCTTTGTCTTCTCCTTTACTATTCGGAGACGGTATATAATATACCCTCACAAGGAGCCAACTACCGTCCTGTTCGCGATCTGGCTCAACTGCAACCACATTTGATACCTCGATCAAGTTCTGCCATCTGTCAGAGTTCAGAGGATTATTACCTTCTTTAATCGACAGCATTGACAAATCCTTGACCCATTTTCGCACATCTGAATGATCGAGTTTGTAGTCATCATGCACCTGACACATCCGAGTTAGATGTTTGTCTACAAAGTCAGTAAACTTCAATTTTGCGTCTTCACTAAGCCTATGATTGTTAATTGTTGCGTAGGCTAGCTCTTTTAGAAGTTTCATGCCCTCATCTACATAAGCACCCACATAGCCTTCCAAGTCAAATACCTGACTTAGCACATCAACTGCTTCAGACAACTTCTTTACATTTCCAGTATGTCCATACAAATCCGCAGAGCCTCGCAGTGCTTGAGATCGCAGTAAACCATAGGTTCCCCTCATGTCTCCAACATTCTGCCAGTTCTTAGTATCCTCGATAACTTGTTCGGTCTCACCAAGCCAAATCAGAGGAATCCAGTAGTTCTTAATAACCAAACTTGCATGATAGGCATCAGATAGCTCAGGATTGCCCCATCCCAGTTTTACCAAGCCCTCAGCAACAGTTTTGGCTTCCACAAGCTCTCGGTCTATCCGACGTTCATTCGATAAAACTAACCCTGAAGCCAAGTCGGGCGGTTCCATCTGCCAAGCTTGCAGAAGGGCGCGTTTCCCCTCTAAGCGGTCATGAAGCTTGAGCAAGATGAGACCCCGAATGCGGTGAAGCACCGACTGATCTTTGTAAGCATTAATAGCTTGCTTAACCTTATTGAGACTTTCAGACAAACGATATCGATCAAAGGACGAGGAGGGGCGGAACAATTCCCGAAAAGCATCTGCTGCGATCACTTGTACATGGTCTGGAGCAGACTCAGGGACATAAGTTCTTGAAAGAGGATTGGTTTTCTGAGTACTCCGCTGATTCCTAATTTCGATTAGTGTCTGGTTTGCCTTTTGCAGCTGTTCTCTTACAGATGTTCTCACACCTAGATCAATAGGATGAACAAGTAAATAGTCTCGCACAGTGGAACTAAGAGTGTAGCTTTCCTCAGCTTGATCTGGAATCCTTGTAACTAAACTTGTCACCCCTAACTGACTGAATGCTTCAGCAATCTCATCATCATTTCGTTGAAGCAAGTCGCAAGCTTTTGGTCGGCTGAGTACAGGCGTTTCAAAAAGGCATTCAAGAACTTCGAGTGAAACACGCGACAGCGCATTAATGAGATTTTGATAGGCAAACTCAAGTACTTGTTCCTTTGCTACAGTTTGAGCCTGAATTAGTGGTTTTCCTGCATTAAACCCATCAATTGTTAGACGAATTGCAATGGGGATCGAATCACAGGCTTGAACAAGATTTTTGAGTTCATCTTCACTGATTCGCTTTCCGCTACTCTTAGAAAGATAGGTGCGTGCAAGTTCTTGAGAACCGTTGTTGTCCAATGGATTTAATTTAATCCTGGTAGCTGAGTTTACATCAATGCGGCTGGTAACAATAACTCGCCATTCACGGGGTAGGTTACGGTAGAAAGAGTCAAAGATTTTGGGATCATCTTTGAGTATGGTTTCAAGGTTATCAAGACAAAGAAGAATTCTCTTGGTTTTAAACTTCTGACATACTTCATCAAATGTTAATTCAGGAATGCCTTCTTCTTCTCCTAGTGCTTGAGCAATACAGTCACGCAGTCCTTCAATGCTGACAGCTGGCGCTATTTGTGTAACGATACCATCTGAAGTCAAAACCTCCGTTTTAGAGCTGAAATAAAGAATTTGATCAACCCACGCTGCCGACTCTGGTGAAGACACAATTTCTCTAAGAGCTTGTAATATAAGTGCTGTCTTACCCAGTCCACCTGGTGCAACTAGCGCAATTAAAAGGTTGCGTTCATTTGCTATCTCTTTTATTATCTCCGAAAGCTCTTTCTTTCTACCCTTTAGACCAGTTATGTCATGTTCAAAATGCTGTGGTAGATTGTTAGGAATAGACCAAATCGGCTCTTTCAACCACTCGTCTGGAGGTGTGGACAACCTTCCTGCTTCTGCTTCCACAAATGCTTGAGTGACCTCAAGGAACTGTAGCTTGTCAATCAACGGATCAGTGGCAATGGCTGCGACACGATGCCAATAGCTCGGATGAAAAGGTCTGTTAGGGTGACTAATGGCATTCCTGATATTAAATACCTCAAGTACATTGAATAAATCTCTCAGTCTCTTGAGGTGTTCTTCTTCCGGTTGCCCCTTTACTGTAGCTTGAGCCATGCTCAAAACTTCTTCCAAATAAGTAGCGGCAACGATATTACTAGTTGTCGAACCGTCAAAGGAGCGCTTTGCTTTCTCTTCGCGCTGTTTGATTTGAGCAACAGTGCTAGCTGGAAGTTCAGTCGGATCTTTTTTCTCAGTACGAACAAAATTACCTAGAGTTTGTTCTAACTGGTAAAGTACCATTGCACTTTTCCTAAGCCATTGCACTGACTTATCCGATCCACTTAGCTTTTCATTCATTGGAATCAGCTGGTTTGATAATTGATACTACATTCTCTATCAGAGGGTAGAGACTAGTTTAGGATTCCCTTGTGATTTTGCTAGGTCTATAGTTTAAATATTATTTTAATATTTCTTAAACAAACTAAATATTTCTTTTTATTAATTTACAAGAATCGAAAATTTAATAAAATAAACAATAATAGGATGGGCATTATTCATCCTATCTCAAAAATATTCGAGTAAAAGTTTAAATTTTTCACACTAACTGATTCAAAACTGGCTGTTTAACAATTGCATCTCCTGTCTGCACATCAAACCAATGAATTGACTCATTAGGCAATGCCAAAGTTATCTCTTCTCCACTCCATTTTTGATGAATTGGCACCAAAGCCCGTACTATTATTTCTTCTTTCTCTGAACCAGCAACCCGCACACTAATTAAATAGTGCATTCCTAAATTTTCCACCAAAAATATCCTACCTTTAATTGTATTTATATCTTCTGATTCTGCCAAAGTTACATTTTCCGGGCGAATTCCTAAAACAATGCTATTTGGAGGAGTTTGCATATCGGGAATTGGGATTCTAAAATTACCCAACATTGCGTAACGTCCTTGGCAAAGAAGCGTTAACAAATTCATTTGGGGACTACCAACAAAACCCGCGACAAATACATTAGCTGGATTGTTATAAATCCGTTCTGGCGCATCAAGTTGTTGCACATCTCCCTTATTCAGAACAGCAACTTTTGAGGAAAGAGTCATTGCTTCTGTTTGATCGTGAGTTACATAGACAACAGGAACTTTTTGGGCGGCAAATAATTGTTTAATTTCTGCCCGAACTCTTTCCCGTAAAAGTGCATCTAAATTGCTTAAAGGTTCATCTAATAAAAATACATCTGGGCGACGAACTAAAGCGCGTGCTAAAGCAACTCTTTGTCTTTGTCCGCCTGACATTTGACCGGGTTTTCGGTTCATTAAATCTTCTAAACCTAAGACGCTTGCTGCTTCTGCTACTCGTTGTTTAATTTCTTGGGAAGGTGTTTTTTTCAGTTTTAAACCGGAAGCAATGTTATCGTAAACTGTTAAGTGAGGATAAAGGGCGTAACTTTGAAAAACCATTGCAATATTTCGATCGCCCGGACGCACCCCAGTAACATTTCTTTCACCAATCAAAACTTGACCGCGAGTAGGTTCTTCCAACCCAGCAATTAACCTTAAAATTGTCGATTTTCCACAACCAGAAGGGCCAAGTAAGGTAAGAAATTCCCCATCTTCTACAGTCAAATTCACATTTTTTACGGGAATAACTTTGGGAGTATAAGTCTTATTTAAATTTTTTATTTCTAGTTTAGCCATTGTTTTATTTTTCCTTAAGTTTCAAACAATTTATCCTTTAACAGCACCAGCAGTTAAACCCTGAACAATCTTGCGTTGGAAGAACAAAACCAACAATACTAAAGGTAATGTTCCTAAAACTGTTGCAGCTGCGATCGGTCCATAAGGTATTTCAAAAGCTGAAGCACCACCTAATTGGGCAGCAGCAACCGGAATAGTTTTCATATTTTCCTGTGTCATGAAAGTCAGGGCAAAAATGAACTCATTCCAAGCAGCAATAAAGGTAAGAATTCCTGTAGTTACTAACGCCGGAACTGTCATCGGCAACAAAATTTGGATTAGCATCTGCCAGGTGTTATAACCATCGACTTTGGCAGCATCTTCCAAGTCTTTTGGTAATTGTTCAAAAAAGCTACGTAATACCAAAATCGTCAAAGGTAAATTAATGGCAGTATAAGGAATGATTAGCGCCAAATAGTTGTTTGCTAATCCTAATTTTTGGATGATTTCTAACAATCCCAAAAACAACAAAATTCCCGGAAACAAAGTAACTATCAGAACACTTGCTAAAATTGGTCTTTTACCCCTAATATTTAACCGGGCTAAAGTATAAGCAGCAGGTGCGCCAATTGCTAAAGCTAAAAGTGTGGAAGTAATTGATACGAAAGCACTATTAAAAATGTAGCGTAAAAATGGACGGCGATCGAATAATTCAATGTAATGGGCGAGAGTAAAACGAGTGGGAAAATAAATTGTGGGAACCGCAGAAATATCTTCATTGACTTTAAATGAAGTCAACAGTTGCCATAAAACTGGTGCTAAACAGAAGACTAGCACTAAAATAATCGCGATAAATAAGAGGATTCTTTTCCAGCTTATTTTTATTTCTTTTGTTGGTCTTTCTTGAGTAATTACAGTCATGGTTTAAGCAACTCCTGACAATCTTTTCCGCATCTTGCTGAGTAGAAAACTGGCGATCGCAACTGCTAAAATCAATAACAGAAATGTTACCACCACCAAAGCTGAACCATAGCCAAAATCTAAATAACGCATCACCGTTGCGTAGATATAAAGAGAAACAACTTCCGTCGCCCCACCTGGGCCACCTCCTGTCATTACACTAATTAAATCGAACACTCCAAAAGATTGGGCGAATCGAAATAATAGCGCAATTAAAATTTGTGGCATCAACAAAGGTAGCGTTATTTTATAAAAGCTTTGCCAAGGAGTTGCGCCATCAATTGCGTGTGCTTCGTAAAGGTCGGGAGAAATAGATTGCAACCCTGCTAATAACAAAATGCTAATAAAAGGAGTCGTTTTCCAAACATCAGCAATTATCACTGATACCATTGCCAAATTCGGATCTCCTAACCAGTTAATTCCGGTTTTAATTAAACCCAAACGTAACAAAATATCGTTGACAATACCAAACTGATCGTTAAAAATCCAAGCCCAAGCTAAAGCGATTAAAGCTGTAGGTAAAGCCCAAGGAATGATTGCTGAAGTTCTGACTAAAGAACGTCCGCGAAATCTTTCATTTAAAACTAAGGCAATTCCCAAACCTAATAATAATTCCAACAGTACAGCTACAACTGTAAAAACTGAAGTTATCCAAAAACTTTGCCAAAACCGACCATCTCCAGCCATGCGGATATAGTTATCTAAACCAGAGAAAACAGGCTTTAATTCTGTACCTAAATTCTGCGTAAATAAACTCAACCACAAAGCGCGGGCGATCGGATATCCATAAACAAACAACAGCAGTATTAAAGCTGGTAAAATTAATATCCAGCCCGTGCGTTGTTCTCGACTTTTAATTGTATCCACTTTGGTCATTTTTCGGTTTTTTTAAGAAGGGAACAAACAAGATTATGCTGACTTTTTCGCTTGACCAGCTTTGAGTAATCTGCGGGTTTCATCAGCAGCAGATTTCATGGCATTTTCGGGAGACATTCGACCTGTTAATGCCGCACTCAGATAACGTTGTAAAATATCCGATGTTTGTGCATATTGGGCAATTGGCGGACGTAAAACCGCGCTATCTACTACCTTCAGCAGTTGCGGAAAATGGGGATATTTTGCCACAATTTCTGGGTCGGTAAACAACTCTCTACGACTGGGTACATAGCCAGCTTTTAAAATAAATTGCCGTTGTGCTTCTCGACTGCTGAAATACTTAATTGCTTTCCAAGCTTCTTCTGGATGTTTGGTAGATTTAGAAATACCTAAACCCCAACCTCCTAAGCAAGCAGCCGAACTTTGACCAGGCGCATGAACCATTGGTTTAATGCCTATTTTTCCGTTAATTTTGGAAGTTTTTTGATTAGCTAAAGGCCAAACATAGGGCCAACTTCTCAAAAATACTGCTTGACCACTTTGGAAAATTCGTCTGGTTTCTTCTTCTTGATATGTTGTTACTCCAGGTGGGGAAACTCCTTGTGTAACTGTGTTTTGTAAAAAGGCGATCGCTTTTAAAGTTTCCGGTCTATCTAATCCCACTTCTAAATTATCAGGATTCACCCAAAAACCACCAAAACCTTCTAAAACTTCCATAAACATTGCCACCAATCCTTCATATTGGCGACCCTGCCAAATGTAACCCCATCTAACTTTGTCATTCCTTTGCAAATACTTGGAAATATTCATTAATTGTTCAAAGGTTTCTGGTGGTTTTAACCCCGCTTTTTTGAGCAAATCTTCTCGGTAATAAAGCATTCCTGCATCCGAACGCAGCGGAATTCGATACAATTTACCTTGGTAACGTCCCCCCTCTACATCTTTAGGCGAAAATGCTGCTAACTCCTGGGGAGTCATCCGATTTGTTAAATCCAACAACCACCCAGCAGCAGCAAATTTGGATGTCCAAATTACATCCATATTGACTAAATCGTAGGGAGAATCGCCCAAAATAAAAGCCGAAGTATACAAATCTTCGATTAAATTTGTCGCATTTGGCCCTTCAATAATATTAATCCGAATTCCAGGATTCTTCGACTCAAAATCTTTGACTAACCCCTGTCGCCAAGGGTCAGCATCAGGCGCAGTCATGAGTAAATTAAGAGTGACTGGCTGTTGTGCGATCGCTATCTTAGTTAATAAAATTATGCTCAAAAAAAGAGCAGCAAAAATTAAACTGCTGCGCCAAAATCCCAGGTTATGAAAAAACTTTTTCAGTCGATTTAGTGGCTGAATGTAACCCATTGTACTTGGTTAAATCGTAAAATATGTTAATTTTTTGAATGCCAAAACTATAGCCATCTTTCTGAGCTAACCCTATTTTTGAGTTAAGCTCAGATTAGACCTAAAACTGATGATACAGAAAATCCAAGTATATATATTTTAATTCACTTTTAAAGTTCAAGCAACTTCTAAAGATATAGTTTATTTGTTTAAAAAAATACTCCTTTTAGAAGTAGAAAAATTTCTCATAAAAGTGCTATTTCCGATGTGATATTATGAAGTTATATTAAATAGTTAAACTAACTTAATACAAAAAGGTACGTTGTTTGGGGTGATCAGAAAAAAAAAAAAAAAAAAAAAAAACACAAAAACAAAAATAAATTAAAAATATTTTTGGT
>NZ_JBHFNQ010000222.1:0-3933 GCF_041929345.1 Floridaenema aerugineum BLCC-F46 | reverse complement strand
CCAACAGCTATCGACTTGCATAAGCGATTGGTAGCAGAAGTGAAATCAGCTAATCCTTGGTACTATGAGGTTTCTAAATGCGCTCCTCAAGAGGCGTTGCGGCATCTTCAAAAAGCTTTTGGGCATTGGTTTAAAGTTCCCGGAAGACGCAAGCCAAGGTTTAAAAAGAAGAACGTTTTTGACAGCTTTTACCTAGAAGGTAGTATCAAGATTTCTGGAAACAGAATTAAATTACCTAGAATAGGTTGGGTAAACTGCTGTGAAATTCTCCCAGTAATTCAACCAAAAAATGTCACTATCTCTAAAAGAGCGAATGATTGGTATGTCAGTTTCAGATACGAGTTAGATGCTCTACCGACTGCTAAAACTAGAAAGCGGATAGGAGTAGATATCGGAATTAATGCCTTGGCTACTTGTTCGGATGGTACAGTTTTTCTTAATCAGAAAGCTTATCGAAAGGCTAAACAGAAATTAGCTCACCTCCAACGTTCAGTTAGTCGGAAGCTCCCAGGTTCTCTTAACCGGAAGAGAGCTAATTTGAAAGTAGCTAGACTGCATAGAAAAATATCCAACATCAGACAAGACGCACTGCATAAAATAACGACTTGGTTAGCTAAGAACCACAGGGAAATAGTTATCGAAGATTTAAATATCTCCGGTATGCTCAAAAACCATCGTTTGGCTAGTGCGATTGCTGATTGTGGATTTTATGAATTCACTAGACAGCTTGACTACAAAGCTGATTGGTACGGTGCAATAATCATTAAAGTTGACAGGTTTTATCCCAGTTCTCAACTTTGCAGTTGTTGCAATCATCGCCAAAAAATGCCACTCTCAAAAAGAACTTTTCCCTGTGGCAATTGTGGGGTGGAAATTGATCGAGATCTCAATGCCAGTATCAATCTCGAAAACTGGCAAAAAGATATTAATTATCCTTTAACCGTCAGTTCGACGGGGTTAGCCTGTGGAGAGTCACATCAACTTAATGGCACTGCTGTTAAGGATTCCACGAAGCAGGAAGTGAACATCAGTCTACTTAGGTAGATTTGAGTAGGTTTTACAGAACGGAACTGAATTCAAAGTCCCCCTGGAAATAAACAGCGAAGTATCCTCTGGCTTCCCCCTTTTTAAGGGGGACGGGAGGGGGATCTACAGGGGGATAATGGGGGATCAAAAACCTACAAACTCATAACCAGTAATTTGTTGAATTATCAATCTAAAATCTAAAATCCCATGACTGCTTTACCAAATTATCGTCCTAAACAGTTATCCCTTGGCCCTTTGGAAAGGGAAATTTTGCAGATTATTTGGGAATTAGGAGAAGTTACGGTTAAGGATGTTCACGATCGCATTTTAGCCGACCCAGACCGAGAGTTAGCTTATGCTTCGGTGACGACTGTCTTACGTCGTTTAACCGAAAAAGGTTGGTTAACTTGTGATAAAAGAGGCAAAATATACTTGTGGCAACCTTTAGTTTCCCAATCTCAAGCACAGGCGATCGAAGCTTACGAAAAATTACAAGGTTTTTTAGCAGTAGGAAACCCAGATATTGTAGCAGCTTTTGCTGATAGCTTAGATACCGCTAGTGTAGAACAATTAAAAGCGATCGCCCAACGTATTCAAGCAGCACGTCGCACTAGGGAGGAACAATAATGCACCTAATTATGATATTCTTAGTCTTAACTTTAGCATGGTTGCTGCGAACAATTGACCTACCAAAAACCGGAAGTTGGACAACTCGCGCCTACCGAACTTTACTATTATTTTTGTTTCCTCCCTTAATCTTGTTAACTACTTCATTTGCCCTCCTTTGTATGGGTGCATCAGGACAAATGATTGGGTTAAAAACAAGTTGGTTTGGTTACTTGTTAGCATTAAGTTTCTGGGTTTTTGCTGGGCTAAAATTTTGGCAGTTAGTTGGCGAAGGATTGCATACTGTCAGTCAGATTCGCAGCTATCCTTTGCAAAAACTCAAAGGTAAAAATTGCCGGATTTTTGAGACCGATATTCCTTACAGTGCCTTAATCGGTTTTTGGCAACCAGAATTAGTAGTAAGTCAGGGTTTATTAGACAGTTTAGCACCCGAGCGATTAGAGGCGGTAATTGCTCATGAAGAGGCACATTATTATTATCGGGATACTTTTTGGTTTTTTTGGTTGGGGTGGTTGCGATCGATAACCTTTTGGCTACCAAAAACCGAAAAACTATGGCAAGAATTATTAATATTGCGCGAACTCCGAGCGGATAATTGGGCAGCGAAAATTGTCGATCCTTTAACCTTAGCTGAATCTTTATTACTAGTAGTCAGTCAGCCTGTTATTCCGGTGAATAATTTCGCCGTAGAATTCAGCGCCGTAGCATCATTAAACCGTTTAAATGAGCGAATCGAAGCTTTGTTAACTACAGATAAAATCAAATATAAAATTAATTGGTGGTCTTGGACTTGGTTAGTTTTAGTCTTTCTACCTTTAGCAGCCATTCCTTTGCATAATTGAGGGATTGTAGAAGGCAAAAGACACTTTTCTCTACGGAGATAAGTTTGATTTAGCTACATCTTCTGCATTTGATTTGAACCCGCCCGGAAATCAATTTCCGGGCTAATAGCTTAAGTCCACTCAAGTGGACTGAAAGAAAGCTTTTAGGATTTATGCACTGACGTTAAATATGGTGGAATGGTGCGTTACGTTAGCACGCTTCGCACCCTACAAATAGAGCCTTTGCGTAAGTCCTAGCTTTGTATTGTAAGTATTGAGTCCTCTGAGCGAGGACTTTTGCTATAAGAAAAGCGAATTGATAAGGCAGGCGGATTTTGGCGCAGATGCAAGATTTGAATTTATCGATCTCCCTGCTCCTCTGCCTCCTTAATCCGCGACGTAGCGCCACCCTTCGGGCTCATATTCGCGTTGAATGCGAATCACCCAATCGCCTTGGGGAATAGCGATTTGTTTATGTTCTTCATGAGTTAGTAGTGCTGTGGGTGACAATACTTTTAAGTACAGGGTTCCATTTCGTTCATATAATTCTGCTTCCCCTTCGCTAATGCGGTGTTTGTGCCCGGTAACTTCACCTTCTGCTAACTTGACACTCCTCGGCTATCAAGGCACGAGGATTCTTCATTCATAGACTCAACTTGCTTTGACAGGATTGCTCCAGCCAAAGTAGAGGTTAAATCTCAGTCAAGCGTTCGGATCAACGATCCAAGTTCCTGTATGCCCTACAGTACTCAAGGCTACATTTAGAATCATGAGTGCCGCATTCCAATCCCTATCCAATATGAACCCACATTCACAAATATGGGTTCTCATAGATAGGGATTTTTTTACTATTGCACCGCAGCCGAAGCATTCTTGAGAGGTGTAGGCAGGATTAACCGCAATAGTTATCTTGCCAAACTTCACACCAAAATGCTCCAACCATTTTCTAAATTGATACCAACCTGCATCATTAATAGATTTAGCGAGACAATGATTTTTTACTAAATTCTTAATCCTCAAATCTTCGTAAGCAATCAAATCGTTAGATTTAATAACGCAACGCGCCACTTTTTTGGCGTGTTCTTCACGTTGCCTACTTATTTTGAGGTGTACTCGTCCTAATCTATTAACGGCTTTCTTGCGATTGATAGAGCCAATATGTTTGCGAGAAACCCGCTTTTGTCTAAACTTTAGACGCTTTTCGCTTGTTCGATAAAACTTAGGATTTGGCTCTGAATAACCATTGGAATCTGTGTAGAATTCTTTAATTCCTACATCTAATCCAATCGCCTTACCTGAAGGCTGACAATCTACTTTGTTGTCCACTTTTACTAAGAATTGGACGTAGTAGCCATCAGCCCGCCGAACTATCCTGACTCGTTTTATCTGCTCTAATTGGTAGAAGTTCAGATCCCACGTTCCTTTGAGTTTTAACTTGCCAATCCCTTTCTTATCGGTA
>NZ_JBHFNQ010000221.1:0-2416 GCF_041929345.1 Floridaenema aerugineum BLCC-F46 | reverse complement strand
GGGCGAGGTGGATAAGGTATCACCGAGCTGAATATATAGGCTTGGTGAAGCGAACCCGGGGAACTGAAACATCTCAGTACCCGGAGGAAAAGACATCAACAGAGATTCCCGTAGTAGTGGCGAGCGAACCGGGACCAGGCCAGTGCCTTCATTTCAACTAGCAGAACACTCTGGAAAGTGTGACCATAGCGGGTGACAGTCCCGTATGCGAAAGTGATGATGAAGGACTTGAGTAGGGCGGGACACGTGAAATCCTGTCTGAACATAGGGGGACCACCCTCTAAGCCTAAATACTCGTACATGACCGATAGCGAACACAGTACCGTGAGGGAAAGGTGAAAAGCACCCCGATTAGGGGAGTGAAACAGTACCTGAAACCGGATGCTTACAAGCAGTTGGAGCTCCATAGGGAGTGACAGCGTACCTCTTGCATAATGGGTCAGTGACTTAATCTAGCATGCGAGCTTAAGCCGTTAGGTGTAGGCGAAGCGAAAGCGAGTCTGAATAGGGCGACTGAGTATGTTGGATTAGACCCGAAACCCGGCGATCTAGGCATGAGCAGATTGAAGGTGCGGTAACACGCACTGGAGGATCGAACCGTTGCATGTTGAAAAATGCTCGGATGACTTGTGTTTAGGGGTGAAAGGCCAATCAAGCCGGGAAATAGCTGGTTCTCCGCGAAATCTATTGAGGTAGAGCGTCAGATGTATGCCGATGGGGGTAGAGCACTGGATGGGCTAGGGCTGCGCGAGCGGTACCAAACCTAACCAAACTCCGAATACCATCGAGTCTTGTCTGGCAGACAGACGGCGGGTGCTAAGGTCCGTCGTCAAAAGGGAAACAGCCCTAACCTACAGCTAAGGTCCCCAAGTCGTATCTAAGTGGGAAAGCATGTGGGAATCCCAAAACAACCAGGAGGTTGGCTTAGAAGCAGCCATCCTTTAAAGAAAGCGTAACAGCTCACTGGTCTAAATAAGGGTTCCTGCGGCGAAGATGTAACGGGGCTAAAGATATGCACCGAAGCTTAGGGTTGCAGTTTACTGCAGCGGTAGCGGAGCGTTCCGTAAGCGAGCGAAGGAGAAGGGTAACCGACTCTGGACGTATCGGAAGTGCGAATGCTGACATGAGTAGCGACTAACAGGGTGAGATACCCTGTCGCCGAAAGACCAAGGGTTCCTACGCAATGCTAATCAGCGTAGGGTGAGCCGGCCCCTAAGACGAGCCCGAAGGGGGTAGTCGATGGGAACCACGTTAATATTCGTGGGCCTGGTGGTGTGTGACGGATCTCGTAAATTGTCCTTCCTTATTGGATTGGTTGGGCAGTGAAGAGGTTCCAGGAAATAGCCCCACCGTATAGACCGTACCCGAAACCGACACAGGTGGTCAGGTAGAGTATACCAAGGCGCTTGAGAGAAGTATCCTGAAGGAACTCGGCAAATTGCCTCCGTACCTTCGGAAGAAGGAGGCCCCATCTTAAGGCAACTTTTGGTGGGGGGCACAGGCCAGGGGGTAGCGACTGTTTATCAAAAACACAGGACTCTGCTAAGTCGGCTTCAAGACGACGTATAGGGTCTGACGCCTGCCCGGTGCTGGAAGGTTAAGAGGAGGAGTGCAAGCTCCGAATTGAAGCCCCAGTAAACGGCGGCCGTAACTATAACGGTCCTAAGGTAGCGAAATTCCTTGTCGGGTAAGTTCCGACCTGCACGAATGGCGTAACGACTTCCCCACTGTCTCCAGGATATGCTCAGCGAAATTGAATTCTCCGTGAAGATGCGGAGTACCCGCGGTTAGACGGAAAGACCCCGTGCACCTTTACTGCAGCTTCAGAGTGGTATTAGGAAAGAGTTGTGTAGCATAGGTGGGAGGCTTTGAAGCGACGGCGCCAGCTGTCGTGGAGCCATAGGTGAAATACCACCCTGCTGTTTTCTGATATCTAACCACGCACCGTTATCCGGTGTTGGGACCCTCTGTGGCGGGTAGTTTGACTGGGGCGGTCGCCTCCTAAAGAGTAACGGAGGCGCGCGATGGTAGGCTCAGGACGGTTGGAAACCGTCTGTTAGAGTGCAATGGCATAAGCCTGCCTGACTGCGAGACTGACGAGTCGAGCAGAGACGAAAGTCGGTCATAGTGATCCGGTGGTCCCTCGTGGAAGGGCCATCGCTCAACGGATAAAAGGTACGCCGGGGATAACAGGCTGATGATTCCCAAGAGCTCATATCGACGGAATCGTTTGGCACCTCGATGTCGGCTCATCACATCCTGGGGCTGGAGCAGGTCCCAAGGGTTTGGCTGTTCGCCAATTAAAGTGGTACGTGAGCTGGGTTCAGAACGTCGCGAGACAGTTTGGTCCCTATCTGCCGTGGGCGTCGATACTTGAAAGGAGTTGCCCCTAGTACGAGAGGACCGGGGTGAACGT
>NZ_JBHFNQ010000220.1:0-81032 GCF_041929345.1 Floridaenema aerugineum BLCC-F46 | reverse complement strand
TGGAATCTTTGACTTTATTGAATGAACAAACTGCTCAATTAATGTCATTAAGTCCACATAAACGACCTTATTATCAGCGAGGTCGAAGAGCCGAGATGCTTATCCGGTCTACCTTTTAGCCATAGTTGTCACCCCGTCAGGGTATTCATGACTTTTGGCTCTGTTGTCACCCCCTGAAGTCCCGGCGATAGTCGCGGCTCTGGCCCGCTCATCGCCTTTGATGATTGCTGAAGCTGCACCTGAACAAAGCTCTCCAACACAGAGACCAAACGATCGAACTTTTCATCCAAAGCCGTATGAGACCTAGTAGGTGTAGCGAAATTGAACGAAAGGACAAAAACCATTAAGCTAACCAAAAATGTGTACTTCGGGTTTTTACCAGTCAGGTACGTTTAAGATTTTTGTCAGACTTTATGCGGCTGTGGTTATTGACAGGTTTCATGTGATGAAATTAGTTAATCAACGATTGAATAAGTTAAGACAAATAGTGGGAATCAAAGCTAAAGGCACTCGATTTCTTTTGCTAAAAAACTCCTCGGATTTAACTGAAGAGTCAAACCAAAAGCTAGAGCAGATTTTGGCTCAATCACCTTGCTTGAGGATAGCTTACTGTATGAAAACTGCATTAAATTATCAAATAGGGAATCGTGATTATGCTGTGAGCTATTGTCAGAATAGTTACTCATGACAGTTTAGGATAAAATTATGCTCCCTATTCTGGCAAATACATCTATTTTTTGCCCACAACCCTGTGATAAAAATAACTAATCTCCTACCCACCTGCTTCTCAGTTAAGACTTACCATAAGCTGCTAGTGCATATTCCTTAAATCTTTCTAAATCTGCTTGAATTGTTGACTCGACAACTCTACCTAAAAACAGATTATCCATTAATTTACCCAACCACCCAGGAATCCCATAAGCTACTGTTAATTTAACAATGCTGCTACCGTGTCGATCGTAAAATCTCACCGCACCTCTATTCGGTAAACCATCCACAGATTCCCATTGAATAATTTGATGGGGAACTATTTTTAAAATCCGCGACAACCAAGTAAATTCTAAACCACCAGTGGCGAGTTTCCACCGCGATAAATCAGGGTTTTCTTCCAAAACATGAACCGATTCAATCCATTTCATCCAGCGAGGCATTTGTTCCAAATCTGACCACAATCCCCAGGAAAATTCGAGCGGAACTGCTACTTCTACTTGTACACTATGTTCTAACCAGTCTGTCATTTTAATAATTGGTAATTGGTAATGGGTAGTTGGTAGTTGGTAATTTTAATTGCCAATTCTCACTGACAATTAAAATTACCATCATCTATTAACGCAAGTTGCTGGTTACAAATATTATCGGTTTGATCCCCCATTATCCCCCTTAATAAGGGGGACTTTGAATCCGGTTACTCCCTTAATAAGGTGTGTTTGAATCCGGTTCCCCCCTTATTAAGGGGGTGTTTGAATCCGGTTCCCCCCTTATTAAGGGGGGTTAGGGGGGATCAAAAACGTTTAAGCTCATAACCAGCAACTTGAATTATCATCTATTTTTTCAGGTCTAAAATTACCTTTGCCGCTTGTCTTCCCGAAATAGTTGCACCTTCCATACTATCAATGTAGTCTTGTTGGGTGTAACTACCTGCTAAGAAAAAGTTGGGAATCGGTGTTTTTTGATTTGGACGATAGAGATCCATTCCTGGTGCTTCTCGATAGAGAGATTGGGCGAGTTTCACTACACTATACCAGGTCATGTTCAATTTGCGGGAAGAGGGGAAAAGGTCCTGTACTTGTTTGAGGACGTGATTTGCGATCGCTTCATTACTCTCTTTAATAAAAGGATCGCCCGGAGTTAACACTAATTGCATTAAAGATCCCTGTCCTTCTCGATAATAATCCTCTGGACTAGTTAATGCTAAATCGGCAAAACAGGAAAAATCTGCATCTGCGGTATAAAGTAAATTATCGATCCCAGAAGCGCGATACTGCTGACGCAACGCTACGCGATCGAATTTTTTACTCGCTGGGTTATCCTGTAATTCTGTCACCCATCCATCAAAGCGCAATTGTACTGTCGCCACAGGTACAGCTTCTAACTTATAAATATTATCGAACTCTTGCCATTTGCGCCACTCTTGCGGTAACAATCTTTGAATTCCAGGAACATCACAAGCACAAAGATAAGCATCAGCGGTAATAGTTTCTTCCGTTTCCCCGTTCGCAACTACTAACCCTGTAACTTTGGTTTTTCCCTCTTCTTCTGCAAACAAAATTTCTCTGGTACGGCGACGAGTATAAATTTTTCCGCCTCGTTCTTCTATATAGTTAACAATTGGTTTGTGTAGGTATTCATTAGGTGAACCTGACAACATTCTTAATACGGAAGCTTCCGTTTTTGCGGCGAAAAACTGGAAAATTGTCAGCATACAACGGGCGGATATATTTTCCGTATCAATGAATCCTAACGCATAAGCGATCGGATTCCACATTCTTTTTAAACTACCATTCGATCCGCCGTGACTTCTAAACCAATCTGCAAAGCTAATTCTATCAAGGTCGCGGATTGTTTTCATCGCTCCCTCGAAGTCGATTAAACCGCGAACTAGAGGACTTGTACCTAGTGCGATCGCATTTTGTACTTTATCCTGTAACGAAAGTTGCGAAGTCGTAAAAAATGCCTTCAATCCATTAAAAGGCGCACCAGTAATAAACCGAAAATCTAACGCACCAGTCACGCCACCAGGATTAATAAAAGTATGCGTGTGTTCCTTCAGGAGTAAGTTTTCTCCTGCTCCCACCTTCCGCATTAACTCGAATAAATTATAGTAGCAACCGAAGAAGACGTGCAAACCCATCTCAATATGGTTGCCTTCTGCGTCTACCCAGCTACCAGCCTTACCCCCGACAAAGGGACGAGATTCAAAGATTTCTACTTCGCATCCAGCATCGACTAGATCGATCGCTGTTGCCATTCCCGCTAATCCTGCACCAACAATTGCAACTCGCATTCCGTCTTCCCTGCTCAGTTTCTTCACATATTTTAATATCAGACTGTTATTTTTCCCATACTGGCAGGCAAGATTAGATAAATGCCTAAATAATTAAGCTACTACCTACTTTTCTCTGATGCTTTAATTCATCTGTTATGCTTTCCGGGAATACTTCCGGGGAAAACATCTCTCGCAAAGCTTGAAAATAAGGTACAAATAACTGTTGTTCTTTTCTCCCTAAACGATTACCTATTTCCTTCCCTAACAAATTAATCATTTGTCTGACTAATTCCCAGCGGACTTTTAATGTGGGATAAACCATTACACATAAAGGAAACAACTCTTGCTGAATTGCAGCAATACTATTTTCGAGAACACATACCCACAAGTATACTTGAAACATCTCCACATCGCGGATGCTAGCAGTTTTTACTACAGGATTTTTCAGATTACCTGAATAAGTTGAGTAGTTTGGGTATAACTCAATAACTCGTTCACAAATATTTCTAGCAATTTCTGTACTTGCTGGTAAAAGTTGTTGCACAACTGCCAGAGTTTGCGAGTTGTAATCTTGATTAGCTGCCGCATCATAAGCTCTTTGTAATGGCATATACAAATGATCGTCAATCACTTTTAAATAATTTAATAATTCATTTTTGTTTCGCAAGGAAAGGTCGTCTATGAGCATTATCCCCGTATAATGAAACTGCATACTTACAAAACCTATTACTCTGGGATCGGTAGCAGTGTATTTCTTGCGAATTGCTCCCAAATATGGACTGATTATTCTCGATAACTGCTGCGGTGACAGCATTTGAGCATATATTTCTAAAGTTTTTTCAGAAACTGTAAAAACATCTTCGGAAATTTGCCAAGGATCTATTAAATTAGGATTTATCCGATGTCTTTGAATTTCTTGACCAATCAAATATTCTGTTTTATGCCACGCTTGTAAGCTAGTGTTCCGCAGGGCGTAGCGTAGTTTCTCTGCTATTAATATACGCTTATTTTGAGCAGATAATTCTTTTTCTTCATCTAGCCTATCTGTATGCTCTCCCAGGTTCTGGACGTACTTTTTAGCCCATTGTTTAGCTAGAGATTGGATTTGTCTACCATTGGGTATATTGGCATCCTGATGTTCTAGTTGTGGCATCATATCTTTAAAACTTCTTCTGGTCTTTAACTTGGATAACTAAGGAGTTAACTAAACCTTGACTATGTTACTCTCACAATGTAAATTTAACATTAGTTATCTACTTAATAAATCTTAACATTAAAATTATGAATTAGGACTAAAAGGATTTAGTAGCCTAACATACAGTTTTTTAGGCGATCGCACAAAACGAATACTGAAATATTAACATGAGACTATTTTCACAATATTTAAAGATTTCAATAAGATGAGGACTTTAGTTGCATCAGATCCCCGACGAAAGGAGAAGTTGTCGGGGATCTTTGTACCTTTCTGGGAGAATCATTCCCAATCTAATTGAATTATTCGTTGCAGAGTTCCTAAACCTGCGTCTTCGTGGGAGATGAATTTAGCTGAAAACAAAGCCATCATATCTGGTAATTTTGGATTGCCCTTAGAAGCACCCTTTAAGCCTCTAGCAACTAACAAACCACAATTACCTTTAGTTTTCTTGACGCGAGAATCCCACTTTTTCCGCGCTTCTTTATGTGTAGGATCATCTTGGCTAAACTCGCCAAACAGGTACATTTCCCCATTTTTTGTTTGCAAAATGCCTAAATCATAAACATCGTCTTCCAAGGGATCTTCACCTGGATTAAAGAATATAGTCTCTAAACCGCCTGCTGCTTCAATTTCTTCAATCAATGTTATTGCTTTTGGGCGAGAAGTTTGGATTAAAATTACTGGGAAACCATCTCCGGTTTTGAGGACATTTTCTGCTAATTGAATACTATCTAAGTGAGAGCGCAAATAATCTATCATTTCCCAAGGAACCATGCCAATACTGACGAAAGAATCAGGTGGGATTAAATCATCGCGCAATGCAGGCGAGAGTTCGTCTTCATCTTCATCTTCATCTTCATCCTCATCTTCTTCAAGATCATCTAAACTATGCGAAGTAGCCATTTCCCATAGTTCTTCTGTGACTTCTGGCAAAGTTGCCACTTTCACAGATACTAGATGATTAGTTTCAGATTCTTGGGGTAGAGTAATGCGGTAGTTACTATTAATTTTTGGAATATCATCAATGGAGAGTCGGCGACGATGCTGACGCAAAAACCGATTTAAAGCTGTGAGGGCGACAAAAACTGTTAAGGCTTCTTCTTCAAATAAAGAAGCTCTTAAACCTTCTAGAGGATGAATATTACCAAAATTGGGTTCGACTTCCGACAATGATAAATCTGCTAGATCAAGATCTTCGTCGTATTCTTCAAACAAATCTTCTGTTCTTTCAAAGGTGATAAATAAACAATCTTGTTTGAGGAAAGATTCTTCTAGTTGTTCGATCGAACTGTCTTGCTGTTGTAACACTGAAGCGCGAAATTGTTTCAAAGAATCCAAAGAACGGTATAACAAAATACCGTACTCTTTGCCTAACATTCCTAAAATCGAGACATATAAAGTTTGAATATCCCATTTATTAATCTCGATCGCAATTATCTGATGTTCTTCTAAAATTTCCCAAGGAGCATTGCGCCAAATTTCCTCACCTACTTCCATTAATTGTGTCGCGTACTGGGGAGGCAAATTTGGAGGTTGAGAGTTTTGATCTTCTTCAAATTCTCGAAATAGTTCATCAATTAGCGGTAGATTAGGCACATATTCAATAGCAATACCTAAATCTTGCAATATACCTCTTAAGTAAAATTGAATTTCCCGATCGCGCACCACAATTTTTTGTGGTTTACCTGGTTTTACAGGCCCTTGGGGATACTCCATCGCCCGCAACAAAGTCCGCACAATGGCTTCTGGGCCTACTTCCGAGTCCACCACATCCATCGCCCGGACAACTCCCTGACTACCATCTACCCAGACAATACATTCTTTTTGTCCGTCGTAGTCAGACTCAACATTAGCAGATATATGTCGGCGATCGCCCTCCCATACGCTGGGAATTTGATTTAAATTATTTAACCGACGATAGGTAGAGCGATTAAGAGTTGTCATAGAACAAAGCAAGAGGAGAAACTATAATTGTCTGAGAATTTATGCTCAGGGACTTAACGTAAGGAGCAGTTAAGGTTTTAGATGAATCTAGCTGCTCAAGTTACAGAGAATGACTCCCTTTCTCTACACACTACACCCAAAACCCCTGATTGTGTTTGGACTTTACACTGGCACTTAATATTTTAAGTGCAGTCCATGTGTAAATTAAGGCTGTGATGTTTATAAAATTTATCTAAAACTCAAGATTCACTCACTGATTATGACAAGCCGGATAAAATGTAATGATAGGCAAATATAGTCGATGCGATCTGGCATTTTTAAGGAGTAGCACAAACCCATGTCTACAGCAACTCAGTCTCAACAAAAAGGTCTTCAAGTAACCGATAGCGCCCTCGCCCAGCTTAAACTTCTCCGGGACAAACAAGGTAAAGACCTCTGTCTTAGGGTAGGTGTGCGTCAAGGCGGTTGCTCTGGAATGTCCTACACAATGGACTTTATTGAGCCTAGCACTATTCGGGAAGATGATGATGTTTTTGATTATGATGGCTTCCAGTTAGTGTGCGATCGCAAAAGTTTACTTTACATCTACGGTCTGATGCTTGACTTCAGCGATTCTATGATCGGAGGCGGTTTCCAATTTACTAACCCCAATGCCAGTCAAACCTGTGGTTGTGGAAAATCTTTTGCTGTTTAATAATAAGCAACGGAGCATTTTAGATTTTAGCTCTCTTTTGGGTCTACAATCTAAAATCCTCCCTTAGTCCCCAGACCTATATCTCTGGGTCAATCCAAAATCGAAAATCTAAAATCTAAAATCGAATGACTCAATCTGTTGAATCCCTGTTTGAATCGGCTATTGAACGTTACAAAGCTGGAGAAGAACCAAAAGCATTAATTCCAGTGTTTAAGGATATTTGCGATCGCACTCCCAAAAGTAGCGCTTCTTGGACTTGTTTAGCTTGGTTATACTTACTGGAAAATCAACCAAACAACGCTTTAAAAGCTGCTAAAACCGCAGTAAAATTAAATCCCCAAGACCCCCAAGCCAGAGTAAATTTAGCCTCGGCAATGTTAGAATCTGGGCAAAGTGGAGTCCGTCAACATATCGAAATTGTACAACAAATAATGACATTAGATGCAGAGATTCGCCAAGAAATTATTGATAATATCCAAGATGGTTTAACTAGAAAACCAGATTGGCAAAGTTTAATTCGGATTCAAAAATGGTTGTTGGGTAATTAATTTGAGTAGTCATGAAAGAGAAATTTCTTAATTGGCTGAATTTGGCTTTGATGTGCGATTTCTTCCTAGTTTTGATTAGTTTTTTCTGGTTAGCGATCGCAGTTATCGGCGAAACAACAGGCGTTAATCTAGGTTGGAATCTCTGGCAAAAACTTTGGGAACCAGTTTTTACTCCCGCCATTGGTATTTTAATGGCGGGAGCAATTATTAGCGGCATTACTAGCTGGATCTCGAAGAAATTAGACTCCAAAGCCAGTTAAAGTGTTGAGTTTTGAATTTTGAGTTTTGAGTTAAAGAGAAAGTTTTAAGTAGGGGCAATTCATGAATTGTCCCTACCCCAGTCCCCGTTGCCTTATTTCAAAAAAGACTCCAAAGCTGGCTTTAAATTGGGGTATTTATAAACAAAACCCGATTCTAAAGTGCGTTTTGGTAAAACTTGTTGACCTTCCAAAACTACCATTGCTGCATCACCCATAAGCAATTCTAAAGCAAAAGCGGGGACAGGCAACCAAGAAGGTCGATGCAATACATCTCCTAAAGCGTGACAAAAGTCAGCCATTCTGACAGGATTAGGAGCAGTAGCATTATAAACTCCTTGCATATCTGGACGTTTTAAAACGGCGACGATTAGGTTAACCAAATCATCAACTTCTACCCAAGAAAACCATTGTTTCCCAGTACCGATTGTGCCTCCGGCGAATAATTTAAATATAGGTAGCATTTTGGCGATCGCACCACCCATACCCAAAACTACCCCCAAGCGCAAAATCGCCAATCTCACCCCCAAATCTTTGACCTTCTGCGCTTCTGCTTCCCAAGCAATACAAACTTCGGAAAGAAAATCATTACCCGGAGGACTATTTTCTGCAAAAGTAGCAGTTTCGCTAGTGCCATAATAACCAACTGCCGAAGCATTAACTAAAACTGAAGGTTTTTGTTCCGCTTTCGCAATAGCCTCAATTAACTTTTGCGTCCCGATTTTTCTGCTATTGAGAATTTCCTGTTTTCGTTCTGCTGTCCAACGACCTTCACCGATCGCAGCCCCAGCCAAATTTACCACACCATCGCAACCAGAAATTACCTGTTGCCAATCGCCAGATTGTAGAGGATTGTAATTAACAATTTCCAGATTTGGGAAAGCAGATTTGGGAAAAACGCGACTAGCACGATCGGCATTGCGAGTTAGGATGATAATGCGATCGCCCGACTCTTGCAACCTCTTTACTAAATAACTTCCCACAAATCCTGTAGCACCAGTAATTACAATAATCATTCTCACCTCCGATATTTAACTATCCAATCATCTGTGTATCCAGCCTTAAAACTAAGCGTACATCTGTGTTTATCTGCGTGCATCTGTGGATATCTGTGGTAAAAAAAACCAAGATTTCGACTTGAGCAAAAAATCTATTTATTTTCCCCGTAAGCCATACCATTAGCCTCAGCATAGCGATTCATAAACCGGATAAATCTTTCCCAATGGTCGTCGCGATCGATCTCAAACTTACATTCTACCCTTGCTAAATCATCACCTTCTGGCCCACCAAAAATAAACTTTACCCCACTAGGTTCAACCGTAATTTCCCCTTCCGAATCGGTCAACCGCAGCGCATTAGAAAACCTGCTTTTAAAACTATTAAAATTTTCCACAGCCTTCAACTGCTTAAAAACCATCAGCACAGATTTAGTACCTGTAGAACGATTGCGGCGTAAACTCACATCAGCCAACTCTTCAGAAATACCTTCAAAAAACTGGATTGTCGGAATTTGTTCGCTCATCTAATAAAAATCAAGAAACTTAACAATTAGTATACATGGGGACTGGCGATCGGGGACTGGGGACTGGCTACAGGGAAAACGAGGAAACTCTTCATTCACAACGCAAAACTCTCTGACTCAAAACTCAAAACTCTCTTGAGTTCCCCAAATCCTTTAAAGTGAAGTATGTAAATAAAATCTAATAGTCGAGAGAGTAGGCCAGTATGCACTTGAGTGAAATCACTCATCCAAATCAGTTGCACGGTCTGTCGATACACCAACTGAAGCAAATTGCCCGACAAATTCGGGAAAAGCATCTGCAAACCGTAGCCACCAGTGGAGGACACCTGGGGCCAGGTTTGGGTGTAGTAGAACTGACTCTGGGACTTTATCAAACCCTAGACTTAGATCGAGATAAAGTCATTTGGGATGTGGGACACCAAGCTTACCCGCACAAAATGGTTACAGGAAGATACAACAACTTCCACACCTTGCGGCAAAAAGACGGTGTTGCTGGATACCTGAAACGCTGCGAAAGTAAGTTCGACCATTTTGGCGCAGGTCACGCTTCCACCAGTATCTCAGCTGCCTTGGGGATGGCCTTGGCGCGAGATATGAAAGGCGACAACTTTAAAGTGGTAGCAGTGATTGGTGATGGTTCGTTAACAGGTGGCATGGCACTAGAAGCAATTAACCATGCTGGACATTTGCCAAAAACCAACCTGTTAATCGTGCTCAATGATAACGAGATGTCCATTTCTCCCAATGTGGGGGCAATTTCTCGTTATTTGAACAAAATGCGCCTCTCAGACCCAGTACAGTTTTTCACAGATAACTTAGAAGAACAATTTAAGCATCTGCCTTTTGTGGGTGAGTCTCTCTCTCCAGAGATTGACAGAATCAAAGAAGGGATGAAACGTCTAGCTGTGCCGAAAGTCGGTGCAGTTTGCGAGGAATTGGGCTTAACCTACATGGGGCCAGTAGATGGTCACGACCTGGAAGAGTTGATTTCCACATTTAAGCAAGCACACAAACATTCTGGGCCTGTGCTGGTTCATGTGGCAACTGTGAAGGGCAAGGGCTACGAGATGGCTGAAAAAGACCAAGTTGGCTATCATGCTCAAAATCCCTTTAACTTGGCGACTGGCAAACCTATTCCTTCCAGCAAACCGAAACCGCCTGCTTACTCGAAAGTTTTTGCCCACACTTTAGTCAAGTTAGCCGAAAACAACCCGAAAATTGTGGGGATTACGGCAGCAATGGCAACGGGAACTGGGTTAGACAAGTTACAAGCTAAATTGCCCAATCAATATATTGATGTGGGTATTGCGGAACAACACGCTGTTACTATGGCAGCTGGTTTAGCTTGTGAGGGTATGCGCCCTGTCGCGGCGATTTATTCTACTTTCTTGCAACGGGGCTACGATCAAGTAGTTCATGATGTTTGCATTCAAAAATTACCCGTGTTCTTCTGTTTGGACAGGGCGGGAATTGTGGGTGCAGATGGCCCAACTCACCAAGGAATGTATGATATCGCTTATCTGCGTTGTTTGCCGAATATGGTGCTGATGGCTCCCAAAGATGAGGCAGAATTACAGCAGATGATTGTGACGGGGATTGAGTATACGGATGGTCCGATCGCCATGCGTTATCCTCGTGGTAACGGCTACGGCGTACCTTTGATGGAAGAAGGTTGGGAACCTCTGCCCATTGGTAAAGGTGAAGTGCTGCGCCAAGGCGATGATGTGTTGCTCTTAGGCTACGGTTCAATGGTTTACCCAGCAATGCAAGCAGCCGAAATCCTCAGCGAACATGGCATTGAAGCAACTGTGGTAAATGCTCGTTTTGTCAAACCTTTGGACACAGAGTTAATTTTGCCCTTGGCTAAACAAATTGGTCGAGTGGTGACTTTGGAAGAAGGTTGCATTATGGGCGGTTTTGGTTCAGCTGTAGCAGAAGCTTTGCTAGATCATAACGTTTTGGTGCCTGTGATTCGGGTTGGTGTGCCTGATATTTTGGTAGATCATGCTACACCAGAACAATCAATGGCTGATTTGGGTTTAACTCCACCGCAAATTGCCGAAAGAGTGCGTTTGGCTTTTTTCAGTCAGCAAGTCTCGGCTACTGTTAGTTAGCTAGTTAAACTTAAAATATTAGGGTGGGTATTTCCCGCCCTAATACTTTTTTGGTTTTAGCAAGATTGAGAGAAATTGAAAATGTTTAAAGATATTACTTTAAAAAATTTCAGAACCCATAAATTAACAAAAATAGAACTTCATCCGATAACTTTATTCATAGGCAACAATAATTCTGGTAAAACCAATTTTTTAGCAGGAATACAACATTTCTCTCGGTTAGTAAGGCGAGGTCGTCCAGATCATTTCGATCGAATAGTAATAGCTGTAATCTCAATTAACGGAACTTTGGTATTCGGGAGTTATAGGATAAATGCAATGATGCAGAGAAATATAGCCATTGTGGGAGATGGTGCTACCGATCGCGCAATTTTTAAGAGAATTGTCGAGGTTATAGAGGAACTGGCGATCGCCATTTGTCCAAAAATGGCGATCGCACTCAATATCAAAACATTAATATGCGCTCACAATTGACCACTTAACGGTTTGAGTCCCCGAATTATCAAAGTAATAACCAGGTTCGTCATTATTGATAAATGAGACAACTTCTCCTGGCTTTAGTTGAATAGTTTGTTCTTTCCCACTACCTATAGCTTGGTCGTATTTTATTGTTACTAATGCCGCAGGTTTAATGTTGGAAAAGCGCATTTTTGGTTCTTGTCCACTACTTTCCCAATTACCATTAGCATCTACTTCTTTGGCGTATATCGATGTATCGCCATAGTTCCACAATCCTTGGGCTTCAATTTTCAATGTGATAGTTTTGTCTGATTCGTTCATCAATGTCGGCAAGTCTTGTTCTTCAGTTGCTTCCACTATCAGTTCGCCGCTAGGTAATTCAATATCACTATTGATCTCTCCACCTTGTTGACTTAAAGTATTACCATTGCTGAGATTAATAGCAGCAATTGACCATTTAATTGTTAAACTGCCACTATTATCACCATAGACACCTGGTTGATCGTTGTTAACAAAAAATACGCTTTCTCCTGGGTCAAGTGAAATCATTTGATCTTTTCCACTCGCCACAGCTTGATTATTTTTTACTGCTACTAATGCCGCTGGTGTAATATCTGGAAAACGCATATATGGATGTCGTCCCGTTTCCGCTACGTTACCATTAGCGTCTACTTGGTTGGCGAATGCGTCTTCACCGCCATAAGACCACATTCCCTCGGCTTGAATTTTCAAGGTTAGCCTTTTGTTTGAAGTGTTAGTCAAGCTGGGTAGGTTATTTTCTTCTGCTGCTTGGACGATTAATTCGCCACTGGGTATAACGATGCTCGATTTGTTCATAGAATTTGGTTTTTCTAATTCTCTAAGTATTTTAACTCAAGTTGCTAGTTAGCTTAAGTTGCTAGTTACGGTAATTGGTAATTGGTAATGGGTAATAGGTAATAGGTAGTAGAAATCCCAGTACTCCTTACTTATTACCCTTATTATCAGCTTCACATTACTCAGATCTTGCAGCAATGGAGGTAGAACCTCCTTTCACCTCGTTCCCTGGTTGAACCTGGGAACGAGTTGAAAGGAGGCTCCGCCTCTTGGTGCAAGATCCCAGTTAAGTGAAAAGGCTTACCAAAGAAAGAAATTTTTATTTTTAAATGCTTTAATTCTCTACCTTTATGTGACTTTTTAAATTAGCCGAAAAGAATCGAGAAACTTTTGCAGTGTATCAGGTTGAGTTGCCATCACTACAACTATATAAAGCCGTTCTTTGACTAAATAAACTCGACCTTTACCATTAAGCTCTTCACTAACTATAAACTCAAACTCTTTACCTGGATAACCATCTAAAGAAACATCTTTTGCTTTGGTTAACTTAGCGTTAGCACCTTCAGCAAAATCATTCGGTGCGCTGTCCAATAATTTGGCAATAGCTTCCTTACTCAACTTTTCAATATTAGGAATATCAGAATAGTGAATTAGGAAAGCAGCGTTATCAGAAGCTAGCGAGAAAGAGTATTCTATCGAACCATCTTGATTAGTTTCCCTTTCTTCTTGAGGAGTTCCTGGCATGGAGATAGCAAATCTTCCTTTCTCGGAAGAAAACTCATTCCAAGATGCTTCTTGAGTTAGTAGAACAGGCTGTTGGAATTGGACTAGACTTTCTGCCCGCAAAGGGATTAACAACCACAGAGGAGTAGCCAGAGTAATGATCGCGAGGGTTTTAAGTTTCATGTTCAAGTTAGGGCCAAGTTTGGTGAATCACCTTTTTTAGAGGATACACTGGAAGGAGTTTTTGATCCGTATTTTGCTAACTTTCCTAAATATCCGGTATAAATGTTGGCACATTTCAGTTTTTAATGAGTAAGGGAACGTAATTAAGTGCTGCCATGTTTAACTCTTTGCTAATAGCGATCGCTTCTGATAATGTAATTGAATGGTTGAATAACAACCCCAGAGTTCTTCGCCTACTCGATTTGTTTTTGTGGGGAACTAATCATCCAATTTGGGGATTAATTATAATATTGATTATATTGGCGCTACTCTGGAATTTATTCAAAGGGTTTAGTTATCTGGTAGCAATACTTGCCAGAGAATTAATACAAGCGCCTATGAAATTATTGCGTTTTTCTTGGAGAGTTAGTACTAAATCAATACAGCAAGTTAGCAATTTAGCCATTAAACAATTGACAGGTAAAAAAAATACTGAACTTCCGGCTTTACCTCCTGCAACTTCTCAACTGGTGCAAATAGATAAACAGCAAAGATTGACGGAAATTTCGACTAGATTAGAAGAGATTCAAAAAGAGCAGAATGAGCTTTTACAAGAAGTAGCATCGTTATTGGGAGGAGAAAAAATTACTGTAGAAGTTACCCAAGATTTAAGGCAGGTTTAGCAGATAGATTTTTGTAGAGAAATGGCAGGGTATGAAATATGAAAATAGCACTTTTGGAAAGATTTTCTCAAGACTTGCAAAATAGCAAAGATTATTTCGCTCAAAAGGTGGGAAATACAATTGATACAGTAACAGCAGTTACTAACCAAACAAAAGATTCTCTTTCTCAAACTACTGAGCAAACGAAAGAACTTTTTATCCAAGGAACAAGCAAACTTTTAAATAGTCTTAGTCAAGAAACCAGTCAAGCTGTTAGTACAGTAACCGAAGCTACTGAGAAAGCCAAAAATTCATTAACTCAAGCTACAAGTCACGCGGTTACTAGCATAAATGAAACTAGCAAAAGTGCTGTGGGATCGATCGCCCAAACCGCCCAAAAAGCCAAAGAAACAATTTCCCAATCTTCCGTGCAAGCAGTTGATAGTATTCAGCAAGTTACAGAACAAGCAAAAGCATCTTTAGAAGAAACAATTCAAAAAACCGAAGGTTTAAGTCATACTTTAACTGAAGGTATAGAAAAGGGGATTAACGGTTATGTTACTGATTGGATGAATCACCATGTAGTTTTAGGTTGGTTGTTCAATCATCCGCTGTTTGCGATCGTACTTTTCCTAATATCGATTGTGTTAATTTGGGGATTATTTCAAGCTTTAGGTAATTTAATTGTTAAAAGTTGGATGTCGGTTTTGTTGTCTCCGGTATTGTTGGTGCGATCGCTTCTCCCCAAAGCCTATCAATCAACAGCAAACACCATAAACAATAGACTTTCATCACCAAAACTAGACAGCGAAGATCCCAAAGAAAGATTCAATGCAATTTTGCACAGACTGAATGAAATCAAACAAGAACAGGAGACTCTTTTACAAGAGTTAGCCAAAATATTAGAGACAACCGATCTAAATTTAAAAGTGAAGTAAGGTAAGTTAACAGTAGGGGCGAAGCATTCGGGCAATAAATCTAGATTTTCACTCATAAATTTTGACCCGAATGCTTCGCCCCTACAAATTTTCAATAAACATCTAACCTCAAACTAAATCCCGGTAATACATCTTCTCCTAACAATTCAGTTGGTAAATTTCGCACTTCTACCGCTTCTCCTAAACGGTAAATTTCCACCTGTTGCTGTTGGGGATTAATCAACCAACCTAACCTTACTCCTGCGTCTAAATATTCCCACATCTTCTCTTGTAAAGCTGACAAATTATCTGTTTCTGACCTTAATTCAATCACAAAATCTGGTGCAATGGGGGGAAACTTCCGCCTTTGTTCTGGTGACAAAGCTTCCCAACGTTCGCGACTAATCCAAGCAGCATCAGGAGATCGATCGCCACCATTTGGTAACTTAAAAACAGTAGAAGAACTGAAAGTGTAACCGAGTCGAGTTTGCCGATTCCAAATTGCCAAATCAGCATTCAGTTCTGATTCACGATTACCACTTTCTCCGCCAACTGGAGGCATAATAATTAATTCTCCTTTTGCATTGCGTTCAAAGTTCAACTCGCGGTTATTTTGGCAAAGTTGATAGAATTGTTCATCAGTTAAATGAACTGAATTGAGGTTTAATTTTAGGGGTGTGAGTACCATATTGCTAAAACCTTGTTTCTCAAACTAACTTTTACCATTACTCCTCGATCAGTTTTCTCAGTTCATTGATACTGGGAGAAAACTTTAATTCACCATTTTGTTCTTCTTGTTGTGCTGCTTTGAAGTTGTTATATATCTCTTCCCGGCGTTCTTCGCAAAGATACTGCTGTAACAGCATTTGGATTTCCTCCTTCTCTTCAATAGAAAGTTCTTTGATTGCCTTGACTACATCACTAAATTTCATAGCTTGCAACACTCCTTGATATGCTAAAGTTACCATATTAGACAATTAGTTGTGATGTAGTGCAAAGGAAAATGGCTAATAAACTTTAACAATTTAATTATGGCAAAGTTACCTAGCGAAATAACGGAAATAGTATTAAACCTGAAACGACAATTAATAGATATTCTTGATGAAGCTACAGCAACAGAATTTATTCTCTTTGAAACTTTTGGAGAAACAGATGAAACTCTCCCATTCTTAGATGAGATGAAAAGTGTAGCAGAACAAGCAACATCCCGGTTTTCTCAACTCTCGGCGCTACAACTTCGGATTGGAGAAGCCCAACCCAATGCCTCTGCTGATATATTAGAGTTACTAGCGCAGGGAATTACCCAAACCCAACAGAGGATTCCTGCTTGGGAGCGTAGTATCCAAGAGGTGAAACTTGAATGGAACCTGCCATGACTAATCAACCGCGAATTCCAGATCCAGAAACACGCGCACGTCTCCTTAATTCTTTGCGTCAAACTCGCTTGGAATTGGAAGAGTTTGGTTTACAATTAGAGGAAGTTATTGCGGGATTAGAAAAACAGATTCGCGAACAAAAGTTACGGCGAATAGAGAAAGCAAAGCAAAAATTGAAGTAAGTAAATTGCTGAAATTCAAGCTTCGATCGCATTATCTTCACGCAATGATAGAGACATTTAGAGCTATCAATAATATGAAAGGTTACATCAAAGGACAAAGCATTATTCTGACACAACCCTTACCAGAAAATATCCAAGATGGAGATGAGGTAGAAGTATCTCTTTCTGTTGTTACTCAAAAAAAATATCCTTTTCCTACCTTTAACCTAGAAATCAAAGATGAATATATTAAGAGAGAAAAAATTTATGAGTCAGATTAAGATATTCGATCGCTCTCGTTCTTAATTTTAATCATAGCGATCGCATTTAATACTCAGTTTGCTTCTCCAGTGTTTCCCAATTTTCTCTTAAGTATCTGTTCCATTTCTCGGAAATCTTCATCAGTTTGGGGAAAGGGATATTTCGGACTATTGGGATTTCTGCGTTTAATTAAAACTTCGATCGCATCATCATCTTCTCGATGACTTAAAATATAAGCTCTCAACTCTTGACGAGTCATATTATTAAAGTCAGGCTTCTTCATCGTTAAAACTCCACTAATCACCTGAATAGTATAAAACATTATAATAAAACAAACCTCAAATACAAAAATAAGGTTTGTTTGTGAACTTAAATTATGATTTAACTTTGTTCTGCGCTTACTTATTATTTCCCTTCTTTAATTGCTTCAAAAATTGATTTCTAATTTCTTCAGCAGTTGGTTCTTTGTCTGGATTATCTTTTGTAAGTAAATACAGAGTTGCGATATAAGCCTCACCAAATGCTGTAGTAAGTACAGCAGCAGTTGCACCATTTACTACACCTCCAACTATGCTACCAGGTCCGGGTATAAGCTTCAAAAGGTCGCCTAATAACTGAATTCCTGCTCTTGCCGCCATTTGTCCTGCAATTGTTGCTCCTGCACCTGTAATTGCGCCACTTATAAGTGTTGATAAAAATGTAATATCGGAAGGTAGTCCCCAGGCAACAGTTATACCAGCTAACATTCCAACTTGAATTGGTACGATAGCAATAGCGTCAGTAAAAGGTACAGGAGTTGCTCCAATTCCACCAGCTGTTACCGCTGCTGCTGCCACAATAGTGTGTGCATTTTTTGTTTTAAAATCCAAACTGATGCGTTGAGCAGCTACAAATGCGTTCTTCTGACCTTCGGGTACGACTTCCATAGTTAAATCAACTAGCTCTTTCAGTCCCATAATGGGCAGTTTATAGCCCTCTTCTTCAAAAATAAATTCCTCCGCACGCACACGAACTACATTACGTACTTTTGGAAGCAATTCTTGCACAGTATTCTTAAAGCCCTTGTTAGACATTGCTTGAGTTATTACAGCAATGGTAGGTACGTATTTAGCAAGCATTTCTGCTAGTTGCGACTCTGCTTCTTCTACTCTACTTGACCCCTCTAGTATACAAATCCAAGCTACATGAATATGCTTATTTGGATCAGTGTTGCTGTTTCTATCTTTTATTAATTTTTCAACAGCTTGAATAGTTTCTTTAAAGTTCGCAACTTCCAAACCCCTAGTGTCAAATATTCTAACTGGGACTCCTTCTTTAGAAATTTCTCTAACATTTGGAGTAACAGGTCTACCCTGTCCCGTAGTTGCAAGCTTTTGTTGAAAAACTGCATTGATCAGAGTACTCTTTCCGACTCCTGTTTTTCCAGCAATTAAAATGTTGACATTGCCGCGTTCTTTAAGTGCTTTATCCATAGCTTTCTGAATGACACTAGCAAAATCGTCCGAATTCTTTTCCATGAGTGATATCTTGAAAGCAGTTAATCATAAATCCGTTAATTTAGTTGACGTTCAGGACATTTTTATACATAATAAAAATTTATTTTAAACATAAGTAAATCTAATCAACATTTTCCTTGCAATTAGACGAACTTCTTACCGGACGGAAATAACATCTTCACGAATATCTATAGGGAATAGAGAAATAGCTCACAATATGTTATCGCTTAAAAAACTAAGAAATTTCGGTAATTTTCTAGATAAATCTATAAACTATGCCATCGAAGGCATTGATTATGAGTTGGGCAAGATTAATACCTTAATAGGTGGGATTTTTAATGTTCCTGGTTTCAGTATAAATAGTGCTTTACGGCTTCAATTAAATGCAGAATTAAAGATTATATTGGATAACTTAGAAACCTATATTAATCAATTTGCTTATGTAACCGATAAACTCATTTTACGCTCGGAAACAGCAGCTAGAGAACTAATCATACAAACTTATAATAGCCTTTCTGATTTAAGAAACCAAATTGAGAACATAGTAGATAAGTTGATTAAGTTGGCAAGTTCATTTACTCCAGAAGCAATCAGAAAAAATCTCATAGACCCAATTTTAGATAAACTAAATAATCTCCAAAATAATTTTTTTATTAATGTGGAACGCTTACTTGATAAAATAGATGAAATATTTACAGGAACAATCGAAGATGTAAGGAATGATATAAAAAGTCTTCTCGATCCAATTTTGCTTTTTCCAAATCCATTTGATGAGTGTAGGCAAAAGCTTAATTTAGGTAATAAATTAGGTACAAGCTTGACTGCTATAGAAATATATCGTTTTCGAGAATGTCAGGTATTAAAGGGATTGAATGAAAACACGACAATAGCTCGTTTAACAGATTCTTATGGTGGACTCCAATTGAATGCTTGGAAAATAGCTTGTGTATCAAGAGGAGCGCCCGATTTAAAAAAGAAATTAATCCAAGATTGGATTAAGTATGGTCAACTTATTGATTTATGGAGTCAGTTTCCAATGGCAATGACACCTTTAGAAGCAGCACAAGAAACAGTTAGAAGACTTGAAGAGGCAAGGCTTGAATTTTTGGCTAAATCAGCACAGATTGATAGTATAAATGCAGCAGTTCAAAAGGCTCAACAGACCGCTGATACTGCTTATTCTATAGCTTCTGTAGCACAAACTGCTGCGAATGCGGCTCAAGCTACATCTGATGATGCCATAACCAGGGCTGATCGTGTAGCAGAGAGGACAAAATTTATACGTCATGACGGTGTGGAAACTTTTATCGATTCACCTCTCCATGTTGATTCGACATTTAATGTTTTAATCTTTCAAAGTGATGGTAACTTAGTAATCTACAAGAAAGAAGACGGGACTCTTAAGGGTATCTGGCATACAAAGACTTACCCACCTGGTCTTCACGGGACTTAAACAAATTTTGGGCTGAAATTGACCTGTATTCCTTTCTGGGAAAGGGTTTTAGCTTGAAGGGGGTATATGAGGCTCAAACCCAGTCGTAGCCAGAAAAAATACAAATTGACCTCAAATTCACTTGAAGACTGGGATTGAGCCTGTTTTTAAGCTAACTTTTGTCTAAGTCAATCATAACTTCCTTCTTCTCCCTCTCTTCCTCTGTGTCCTCTGTGTCTCTGTGGTTCAAAAAAATCTCTTCCTCCTCTTCTCTTCGCGCTCTTTGCGTCCTTTGCGGTTCAAATAAAAAAACAGCCACCTCCACCAAGGAAGCAGCTGTTTTTCCCAAAGGGCGGGCAAGATGCCCACCCCACAAGATATGATTAGTAATCGAAGTCGCCACCCATGCCAGCGCCAGCACCAGCAGGAGCATTATCCTTGGGCTCAGGCTTGTCAACCACGATACATTCGGTGGTTAACACCATACCAGCAATAGAAGCAGCGTTTTGCAGAGCAGAACGAGTTACTTTAGCGGGGTCAACGATACCAGCTTCAAACATATCAACGAAGTCGTTCTTAGCTGCATCGAAACCAACGTTGAAGTCTTTTTCCTTCACTCTTTCAGCGATTACCGCGCCGTTTTGACCAGCATTTTCAGCAATTCTCTTCAGCGGAGCGGTCAAAGCACGAGCTACAATTAAAGCGCCAGTCAACTCTTCACCAGTCAGGTTGCTGTTAGCCCAAGATTCAACTTGAGGAGCCAAGTGAGCTAAGGTTGTACCACCACCGGGAACAATCCCTTCTTCTACAGCAGCTTTAGTCGCGTTAATCGCGTCTTCTAAGCGCAGCTTGCGGTCTTTCATTTCGGTTTCGGTAGCTGCACCTACTTTCACTACTGCAACACCACCAGCTAGTTTAGCCAAACGTTCTTGCAGTTTTTCCTTGTCATAAGAAGATTCAGTTTCTTCCATTTGACGACGGATTTGATCGCAGCGAGTTTTAACTGCTTTTTCGTTTCCTTCAGCGACGATCGTACTATTATCTTTGGTAATAGTCATGCGACGCGCTCTACCCAGCATATCGATCTTGGTGCTTTCCAGCTTCAGACCTGCATCTTCGGTGATTACTTGACCACCAGTTAAGACTGCAATATCTTCTAGCATAGCTTTGCGCCGATCGCCAAATCCAGGAGCCTTCACCGCAGCTACGTTCAACACACCACGCAGGCGGTTAACTACCAAGGTCGCCAAAGCTTCTTTTTCAATATCTTCAGCGATAATAACTAATGGCTTACCAGAACGAGCAACTTGTTCTAAAACTGGTACTAAGTCTTGTACCAAAGCAATCTTTTTGTCAGTTAACAGAATGAAAGGTTCATCTAAAACTGCTTCCATCCGTTCTGCGTCAGTTACAAAGTAAGGAGAGATGTAACCTTTGTCGAAGCGCATCCCTTCGGTGATTTCCAACTCGGTAGTCATGGACTTACCTTCTTCTAGGGAAATCACGCCTTCTTTACCAACTTTATCCATTGCTTCGGCGATCATGTTGCCGACTTCTTCATCGTTACCAGCAGAGATGGTACCAACTTGAGCAATAGCTTTGGTTTCTTCTACTTGACGAGCGTGTTCTTTAATTTTACCTACCAAGAAGTTGGTAGCTTTGTCGATACCGCGTTTTAGGGCGATCGCATTTGCACCAGCAGCAACGTTCCGCAGCCCTTCTTTTACCATTGCATGAGCTAAAACTGTTGCAGTGGTGGTACCGTCGCCAGCAGCATCATTAGTCTTGGAAGCTGCTTGACGAATCAAAGCAACGCCAGTGTTTTCAACATGATCTTCCAGTTCAATTTCTTTAGCAATGGTTACACCGTCGTTAACAATTTGGGGTGCGCCAAATTTCTTTTCTAACACTACGTTGCGACCTTTGGGGCCTAATGTTACCGCAACTGCTTCTGCTAGAATATCCATTCCCTTTTCAAGGGCACGACGAGCGTTTTCGTTGTAGATAATGCGCTTAGCCATAGTTTTTCTGTTTCAGTGATTTCAGTGATTGTGTAATTTAGAGTTTGGATGTTTGTCATTTGTCATTTGTTGTTGATGTGGGTTTTTTCCCAATGACTAATGACTAATGACTAATGACGCGATTAGCTAACAATGGCAAGAATGTCTTTTTCAGAGAGTAAAACGTACTCATCAGTACCGAGTTTAATGTCGGTGCCAGCATACTTGGAGTAAAGAACTTTGTCGCCAATTTTTACTTCTAATTCTTGGCGAGAGCCGTCTTCATTGCGCTTGCCGGGGCCTACTTGCACAACTTCTCCAACTTGGGGTTTTTCTTTGGCGTTGTCGGGAAGTAATATACCGCCTGCAGTCTTTTCTTCCGCAGCGCTTACTTTCACAAATACTCGTTCGCCCAGTGGTTTAACGGTGGAAACGCTTAATGATACAGCAGCCATAGTGAATTTCAATCTCCAGAGCTTTTCTCTTTACTTACAGCAGAGATGAGTTAGCAAGTGCTACCCGATTAGGTATACATTCTTGATTAGTCATTACCCTCTCGTTTTAGATTAGCACTCTCATCTCCTGAGTGCTAATTTAAAACGAGACGAGCCCCAATGACAATAAATTTTTGTGTACGGGTTCCCGAACTCTGTCTGGTGAGGCATGATTTATTAGTGCCAATAAGTTAAAGCCAACAAATAACAAATATGGAAAACTCAGCAATTGGGCCAGATGATGAAACTTGTAATGTTTGCGAGTCGTCAGAAAGTGATGCTTTGGCTATTTGCGTGCAAAAGTTAGGCATCAACCAAATTCAACGGCATATTTTTCTTTGTGCAGATCAAACTTTGGCTCAGTGTTGTTCAAAGGAAACAGGTTTACAAGCGTGGAATTACTTAAAAAAGCGTCTAAAAGAATTACAATTAGATAAACCAACCATAAATCAACCTAATTGCATTTTTCGGACTAAGGCAAATTGTTTACGAGTTTGCTGTTCTGGGCCGATATTAGTAGTTTATCCTGATGGGGTTTGGTATCACAGTGCTACCCCGGAGGTGATTGAAAGAATTATTCAGGAACATTTAATTGGCAATCAAGTTGTGCAGGAGTACGCTTTTGTAACTCATCCCTTACCAGATGCGACTTTAGCCGTAACTGCCAGTGACAATTAAAGTTTAAAGCCTGGAAATTATACTTCGATCGCATTTATTTGCCAAGGGGATGCTTTTGCCCAGCGCAGATATTATCATTGCAATTAAACAGTATGACTCAGTATTACTACTAGGTTTACCTTGGTTTTCCACAAACCACTGATTTCCAGTAACGTATACTGATTGTTAATTAGTTAACAAGTCTTACTCAACAGCTTGTTCACTACAATGTAGATAATACTGGGGAAACCAATTGCAAACGTAATTGCCGCCAGTATAGGCAAGTGGTAAAGCATGGTTAAGGAAACTCGTGTGAGAGATACAAAAAAACTACTGCTAATTGATGATGACCCTAACCTAATCTTACTAGTCAAAGATTACTTAGAATTTCGGGGTTATGAAGTAATCACGGCTGAAAACGGTCGTGAAGCGTTAGATGTACTGCAAAATGAAATTGCAGATTTAATTATCTGTGATGTAATGATGCCGGAAATGGACGGATATACCTTTGTCAAGCACGTAAGGGAAGATCCTTTAACCAATTGGATTCCGGTGTTGTTCCTTTCTGCTAAAGGTCAAAGCCAAGATAAAGTCAAAGGCTTAAACACAGGGGCAGATGTATATATGGTAAAACCATTTGAGCCAGAAGAACTAGTGGCTCAGGTGGAGTCTTCGCTGAAGCATACCGATCGACTACGCAACCGCGCAGTTAATGGAGATAGCAATCAGAGAATTACTGTTCCTTTTGATGTGCAGTTAACTCCCACAGAACTGAAGGTGGTACAGCACGTAGCGCGAGGTTTAGCTAATCGAGAAATAGCAGAGGAACTAAATGTCAGTCAACGTACAGTAGAGAGTCATGTGTCGAATATGCTGGGCAAAACTGGACTGCATAATCGCACAGAACTGGCACGTTGGTCAATTGAAAACAATATGGCTTGAGCAAATACTAGATGCTAATTGCTATTCGGGGGTGGTAATTTCAGATTAAATTTTTCAAATTGCAGAATCAAGCTAAAGTTATTACTGAGAATTTGAATTTTTCTAATCTGAAATTACCTGATTATTCTTCTACATCTTGAATCCGAGTTTTGCGCTCTAGGATTTCTTTTAGTAACAGGGTTACTACTGCTAAAAATGCTAGTAACACGGCTGCGGAAAAGGCGGCTTGTGTCTGGTATTGTTTATAAGCTTCTTCGACAAATAAGGGTAATGTTTGAGTTTTACCGACAATATTACCGGAAACAACTGAGACTGCACCAAATTCTCCCATAGCTCTGGCATTGGTTAAAATCAAGCCATAAAGTAAACCCCATCGAATACTAGGTAAGGTGACGCGCCAAAAGATTTGCCAGTCTTTTGCACCTAGTGTTCTGGCGGCTTCTTCTTGGTCTAAACCTACTTCTTCGAGGACGGGAATTACTTCTCTGGCGACGAATGGTAGGGTAACAAATGCTGTGGCGATAATCATTCCGGGAAGGGCGAAGATAATTTTGATGTCTGCTGCTTGTAGCCAAGGCCCAAACCAACCATTACGTCCGTAAAGCAAGACTATCATTAAACCTGCGACTACTGGTGAGATGGCAAAGGGGAGGTCAATGATACTTAATAGTAGGGTACGACCGGGGAAGTTTTTGTTGCGTGCGATCGCCCAAGCAGTACACAAGCCAAAAATCGCATTAACTGGTACTACGATTGCGGCAATTAAAATCGTTAACCAAACTGCATTTAAAAAGTCATGTTGGGTGAGGTTGTTAAAAAATGGGCCTACGCCATCTTTAAAAGCTTGGTAAAAGACATTAGCTGCGGGAATTAATATTAGTAAGCCTAAGTAGCTTAGGGCGATCGTAATTAAAACTGGTTTCACCCATTTAGCTTCTTTTTTATTCATAACGCCGCCCCCAAGCTTGCAAAATGTTAATTGCTAACAACATAATCAAAGAAATCAGCAACAAAACTGTGCCAATCACAGTTGCACCCGCATAATCAAATTGTTCCAATCTTTGGAAAACTAACACGGAAGCAATTAAATCTTTAAACGGAATACTCGAAGAAATAATTACAATTGAACCATATTCTCCAACTGCACGGGAAAAGCCCAAGGCGACTCCGGTTAAAATTGCCGGAATTAAAGGCGGTAAAATAACTTTCCAAAATGTTTGAGCATGGGAAGCACCTAAACTCCAAGCTGCTTCTTCTATTTCCTTTTCCATTTCTTGTAAAACTGGTTGCAATGTTCGCACGACAAAAGGTAAGGAAATAAATAACATTGCCACTCCAACACCAAGGCGAGTAAATGCTATTTTGATGCCGAAAGGTGCGAATAAAGAACCAATCCAACCATTCTCGCTGTAAACTGTGGCTAAAGTTAAGCCTGCGACGGCAGTGGGTAAGGCAAAAGGTAAGTCAATGGCGGCATCGATTAAGCGTTTTAAGGGAAAGTCATATCTAACTAAAACCCAGGCAATTAATACGCCAAATACGCCATTAATTAAGGCGGCAATTAAGGCAGTGGTAAAGGTGACATCATAAGCAGAAAGGGCTACGGGACTGGTAGCAATTCTCCAGAATTCCGCAGGGCCAACTGTGCTCGCTTTTAAAAACAAAGCTGCCATTGGTAACAATAACATTAGGGTAAGATACCCAAACATGATTCGCCAAGGCCAAGAGAGATTAAATAGCTGACTCAGGGGGTTTTTCCCCGCACGAGTCAGCCGTCCAGGAGTAGAAGATACAGCCATAGAATGAGATTTTCCTGCGAGTTTGTCTTTGTTGCTTTCTTAGCAATTTAATAAGCAAATTATCCCATTTTTGACTGGGATTTTTGCTATTTTTATCACCAAATTTCTTCTTCGGGATCGGTGGATTTACTCCAAATTTCGATATCCATTTCTGCCAAGTAAATCATGGCACTTTGAATTTGACGAGTTGAACCTTGTAAATCTAAATCAAACCAACCATCATTGCTGGCATTTGCTCCTAGTAAAGCTTGATTTAAATTTACTGTTAGTTTATGGTCAGAAATCAACCGAGAAATTACTGGTTCTTGATGATATTTTTGGGGAATTTTAATGCGAATCCTGGTTTGGGTTGGTCGATCGTCCGGGACAGTTTTAGATGTTTCTGCTACATCTTTGCTGGGATGAATTGGTTGAAATGTGGGTTCGATTTGGTTAGAGGTTGCCATTTGATTATCCTCGTAAATGAATTTACCAAGCATCACCATCGGGATTAGGTTTTCCCCAAATTTTCACTTGGAGTTTTTGTAAGTATGCGATCGCGCTTTCAATTTGCTCAGGTTTACCAATTAATTCTAAATCCAGCCAATACTCTTGATGTTTTCCTCCTAAAATCGCTTTAGTAATGTTGAAAATCAAGCCATGCTCTGAAGTTAACCGAGAAAGCACAGGTTCATTTTGGTAGGTTTGAGGAATTTGGATTTTTATCCTCACCTTAGTCACACTATCTAATTCTGAGAACCTGTGTTTCAGCTTGTTCATGATTTACCAATTTGCGCCTGTATTTTGTCAAATATCGCCCCATCATCAAAGAATTTTTTCTGAACTTCACCCCATCCGCCTAAATCTTGGACAGTAAACAGATTTTTTACAGTCGCATATTGCTTAGTAAATTCTTTGGCTACAGTAGAATTGACAGGTCGAAAACCAACTTTAGCAAACTCTCTTTGGGCTTCTGGTGTGTACAAAAACTGGACAAACGCTTCGGCAACTTCTCGCGTACCATGTTTATCTACGTTTTTGTCTACCACAGCTATAGGGTTATCAATTGAGATGTTCACATCAGGAACCACATAAGGTAATTTTTGACCATTTAATCCTGCCAAAATTACCTCGTTTTCGTAGTTAATTAACGCATCTGCTTGACCTTGTTTGAAGAATACGTCGCTAGCTTCTCTGGCATCTCTAGGCAATACAGGAACATTTTTGAAAACTTTGCTAGTGAAATCTAATGCTTTAGCATCATCACCTCCTGTTTCAGCAACAGCGCCCCATAATGCTAAGAAATTCCATCTAGCACCACCAGAAGTTTTGGGGTTGGCTGTAATTACTTGTACGCCGTCTTTTGCTAAATCTGACCAAGTTTTAATTCCTTTCGGATTACCTTCACGAGTTACTAAAGCGGCGACAGATTTTGTGAGAATTGCATTGTTTGGTGCTTCTTTTTGCCAGCCTGGTTGAATTAACCCTGCTTGCTCAATTTTCTGCGTATCAAGTTCTAAGGCTAATGCTACAACGTCAGCTTCTAAACCATCGATTACTGCACGACTTTGGGAACCAGAACCGCCATAACTTTGGGTAAAAGTAACATTTTGATTACGTTCTTGTTTCCATTTGGCAGTGAATTGGGGAATAATTTTTTCGTAAGCGGCGCGGGTTACGGCGTATGAAACTAAAGTTATTTGTGCGTCTTTAGTTTTAGCTCCAGGGGTAGAACTACCGGGAGTGTTTGTACTTTCGCCACCACAGGAGGCGATCGCCACACTTAAACTCACCCCCACTAAAAACAAACTCACAAATCTTTTCCACCCACCTCCCAGACTCTTCAAGTTCAGGCGCTTTTGCCACCACTGTCTTACCGCATCAGTTACATTCGCAACTCTCGGCAATCTCCTTCGTTTTGTGGCGCTATCCCACTTAATCATTCCCTTTTCCCTCTATAATCTACGGTTACTCGCTCGGAATAGTGTATTTAATTAGCACAATATATCATCATATAGAAGGAAAGGCAAAAATGCAATCAGTATTTTCAAGTTTTAACAATGGGAAGGCAGGGGCTCTCGGAGATGGGGAGATGGGGACAACTCAAAACTCCCCAAACTAACTCAAAACTCAAAAATCAAAACTTTCCCTCCTCCCCATTTGCTATACTCCGCACGGGCAAAAACTGTTCTTTTTGATTTGTAAGGGCGAAGCATTCCGGTCATAATTTGTTGGTTGAATCCAAAGATATGTGCCGGAATGCTTCGCCCCTACTCTATGACCGTGAACAGTATAATTAATGGGGAAAATAACGGAGAATTTCTGCGACAGACCAAGCTTGGGCAAATGCACCTTGGGGTGTGTGGGGAGGGTCGCCATCAAAGATTTCTGAAACTGAACCTAAACAAGCTTGATTTTGAAAATGGTCTAACATTGGTTGCCAATCAAAAGGTAATGGTTCATGCTCATAAAAGCGTTGCCAAGCATTAATAAAACAGCCAATTAACCAACTCCAAACTGTGCCTTGATGATAGGCGCTATCTCGGTGAATTGAATCTCCAGTATAGGAACCAATATAATCTGGATCGTCTGGTGCGAGACTGCGTAAACCGTAGGGTGTTAAGAGTTTGTCTTTGGCTATTTGTAATACTTGACGGGCTTGTTCTGGGGGAAATCCGCAATGATGTAAAGATAAAGCTAAGACTGCATTGGGGCGAATTTTGGGGTCGGGTTGGTCGTTTGGGGAAATTGTATCGTAGAAGTATTGTTGGTTAGGATTCCAGTATTTTTGCAGGGATTTTTTGACTTGTTCTGCTTGTTGGAAATAGCGATCGCGCTGACTGTGCAATTGCTCAACCTTGGCAGATGGATTAGTTGACAGTTTTTCTGCCCATTTGGTTGCCCAACATAAAGCCGAATACCACAAAGCATTAATTTCTACTGGTTTACCACAACGAGGAGTAATTGGTTTTCCACTAATTACTACATCCATCCAGGTAATCGCTACATTAGGCGCATCCCAAGTTAGTAAACCATCTGTGGCATCAATATGAATATTGAACATTGTCCCAGTAGAGAAAGCTTTATAAATTTGGCGAAAAACGAGATATTGGGTGACTAAAAAATCCCAATCTTCGGTTGCTTCTAAGTAAAGCCCTAATGTTTCAATCCACCACAAAGAAGCATCTATACTGTTATAAAATGGTTCGTTTCCTTGGTCAGGGAATGTGTTAGGGATTAAACCATATTTACAATAGGAACCGAAAGTTTCTAATAAGCCTTTGGCGATTTCAAACTGACCTGTTGTCAGTGCTAAACCGGGTAAGGCAATTAATGTGTCTCGACCCCAATCATTAAACCAAGGATAACCAGCAATTACAGTTGGCCCGGAAATTGAATTGCGATAAACAATAAATTGATCGGCGGCGCGAAGAAGTTGGTTGGGGATTGGGGACTGGAAAGAAGAGGTGGAGGGGTGGGGAGGTAGGGGGGTGGGGGGAGTAGAAGAGGTAGTTGGATTATTTTGCCCCATTTTCCCTAATCGAACCCATCTCCCCATCTCCCCTGCACCCCTGCTCTCCTGCTCCTCCGACCAGCCTAGTTTAGCTTCTAGGGTAAGACGATCGCCTGGTTGCAAGGTAACAGTTAATTCACCGGGACACCAGAGGTCTTCGCGATCGCCTAATCCGCGCAATTTCTCTTCGGGATAGTAATAATTCCAATACCAATAACCGACTATTTGATAAGTTCCTTTACTCCAAGTTAACTGCCAAGGTGTGCCTTGCCAGTCTTGATTAATTGCTTGGAAAAGGACAAGGTTTCCGTTAAGTTTTTGCGAGAATCTTAATTCTGCTGTTGCTGTTTGTTGATGGTGAAAATTGCGATCGGCAATTAACGGTTTTAACCTTAAAATTGCTGTTTCTTTCCCTTGATAAACATATTCAATCAAAGTTCTCTGCTCAAATTGATTGGGTAATAATTCTTCTCCTATTTTGGGAAAGTTATGAGGCATTTCTATTTGTCGAGTTAGTTGCCAATTTTCTTCTCGCCAAACCCAAGTGGGAATCGGTTCAATTGAGAACGATCGCAACAGTCGATAACCCAAAGGGGCAACTTTACCACCTGACCAGAAATTTGTGCCTAATTCCCAAGTTTTCCCGCCAATTTCTAGGGTTGCTTCTAAGTGAGATAGCAGCAACGTGCGTTCACTAGGCGGGTTTAATGCCGCAATTAACCAACCGTGATAAGTGCGGGTACGGGCATCGCACACTGTACCACAAGCAAAACTACCTAGCCCATTGGTCAATAACCATTCTCGCCGATCTAGACTTTCCATTGTTTACTCAAAATCGTTATGAGTATGATATAGTTGTTACAGTTCGTAAATAAACAGTAGTTGCCCCAAGGGTAAGACGAGGCGGGTTTAACGAAAATGTTCGTCAACCGAAAAAACTTCAGGTAAACCCCGTCTTTACTACATTACCTACAAGAAGAGCACAAGTTGAAGCATAATTTGTAAGGAGAAAAGTTCATGCCCCTAAGTTACGCATCAGAAGGATGTCTGCGTGTTGGTCAAACTGCGCCTGACTTTACTGCAACAGCTGTAGTCGATCAAGAATTCAAGACAATCAAGCTGTCAGACTATCGTGGTAAGTATGTAGTGTTGTTCTTCTATCCGTTGGACTTTACTTTTGTTTGCCCAACTGAGATTACAGCATTTAGCGATCGAGAAGAAGAATTCAAATCCATCAACACAGAAATTCTGGGCGTTTCGGTAGACAGCGAATTTTCCCACTTAGCTTGGATTCAGACCGATCGCAAATCTGGTGGTTTAGGCGATCTGACTTATCCTTTAGTTTCCGACATCAAAAAAGACATCAGCGCTGCTTACAACGTCCTCGATCCAGAAGCAGGCGTAGCTTTGCGCGGTCTGTTCATCATCGACAAAGACGGTGTAATTCAACACGCCACCATCAACAACCTGTCTTTTGGTCGCAGCGTTGACGAAACTTTGCGGACTCTCAAGGCAATTCAATACGTCCAAACTCACCCTGATGAAGTTTGTCCCGCTGGTTGGCAACCAGGTGAAAAAACCATGACTCCCGATCCTGTCAAGTCCAAAGTTTACTTTTCCGCTGTTTAATTTAGAGCAAATAGCTTTTTGTCCTGTGAGTCAGAAAAACTAAAACCTCGATTAATTTAAAGATTTTAGCTCTGACGCACAGGACGATTGTGCCAGCTACGTAAGTCCTAAAATTGTTAACCCCAACGCTGCAACTGCAATTGTCAGCTTGTAATGTTGGGGTTATATTAATTTGAAGGTAGTGAGTTTACAATTTAATTATGCTGACTTCGACTGATTTTAGCGGTTTAATAAATGAGCGTTTCTTCCGTAACTTTTTGCCCATTCCAGCGCATAATGAACTACGATTAGGTGTAGTTACTAAAGATTTTGAACTGCTAGATATCACCAATAGTCAGCCAGTAAAATTATCAATTTTTAGAGGTAAACAGCCTGTTATTTTAGATTTCACTCGAATTTTCACCGAAAAACAATACTGTCCGCTGTGCTATCCCCACATTTTGGCAATGAATGAAAATTACGAACTGTTTTCTAGCAAAGGGGTAGAAGTTTTAATGATTACCAGTACAGACAAACAACAAAGTGAAAAAGTTGTTACAGATTTGGGTTTAAAAATGCCGTTATTGAGCGATCCGAGTTGTTGGGTGTTTCGAGAATATCAGGTTGGTCAAGCGTTAGGTGCGCCTTTGCCAGCGCAATTTGTGTTAGATAAGCAAGGTAAGTTGGTTTACAAACATCTGTTTTCTTTTTTATCGCCTAATGCTTCAGTTGAGCAATTATTAGCAGCAATTTAAACAATTGGTACGGTTATGCAAACCAGTATGACATTAAGCAGCATTGTGGCACTATTCGGTGGGATGGTGGTTCTGGCTGCTATTCCCAGTGTGAGTGTTCTGGCTGTCTCGACAAGATCGGCTACATCTGGGTTTATTCATGGTGTTTTCACCACTCTCGGAATAGTACTGGGTGACATAATTTTCATAATCATAGCTATTTTGGGTTTGTCGTTTCTTGCGGAAACGATGGGTAGCTTCTTTGTACTCATAAAATACCTGGGTGGCGTGTATCTTATATTATTGGGAATCGCGCTATTTAAGTCAAAAGCAAAGAATATGGAGACAGAGGAGGTGGTTAAATCCTCTTTGCTGTCGAGTTTTTTGACTGGGTTGTTTATTACATTGGGCGATCAAAAGGCGACGTTATTTTATTTAGGCTTTTTTCCGGCTTTTGTCGATCTTTCTCAGGTTTCTTGGTTTGATACTGGTATTATTATTGCGATCGCCACTCTAGCCGTAGGCGGTGTAAAACTTGTTTATGCTTTCATGGCGAATAGAGCTAGATTGCTGATTAGTGGCAAAATAACCAAATTATTAAACATTATTGCTGGCTGTGTCATGATTGCTGTTGGAGTATTTTTAATCATAAAAACCTAATCCGGGTTCGTTGTGAGGACTTTAGTCCTTTTAGGTGAGAATATACGACTAAAGTCGCTACTACGAACTTACTTAATTACAATTTGATTTGTTTGAGGTTATTGCGGGGATTGAAAGTGCGATCGGCCCGAATTTTTTCATAATATTCCCGTTCAGTTTGACTAAGTTCCTTGGGTGGAACTATGGAGATTTTCACCATTAAATCGCTGCGTCCACCTTTAGGATTAGGCCAACCTTTTCCCTTGAGTCGCAGGGATTGACCGGAACGGATACCAGCGGGAACATTAACTGTAACCGAACCATCTGGAGTCGGTACTTCTATTTGTGCTCCTAAAACAGCTTCATCGGGAGTAATGGGCACTTCACAAACTAAATTATCGCCATCAAATTGGAAGAAATTGTGCGGTTGCAGTTCTACATTCAGGTACAAATCACCACGTTGTTGATTTAAAGAATTGAAAGAACCTTTACCTTTCAAACGAATTCGAGTGCCTTTTTTAGCACCTGCGGGAATTCGCGCATCTACTACTTCTGTACCTAAATCTAAACGCTTTTGTACGCCGTGAAATGCTTCGGAAAAAGTGAGACTGAGGTTAGCTTCTCTATCAGCAGCGCCTGCATTTGATGTTTGATTATCAAAGCCATCAAAGCCGCTAAAACCGCCGCCACCAAAGCCACTTGGCCCACCTGGGCTGGTGCGATAGCCGTAACCGCGATTAGTGGAACGTCTAGCACCAGTACCTGTTCCTGTTCCTGTTCCTGTGTTGTAGCGACCTAATAATTCGTTAATGAATTCGTCAAAACTACCGTACTGACTGAAGTCAAAGCCGTTAAAATCGACTCCGGGTGCGCCTGCGCCACCAGCACCAGACCATGCTTGGTCAGCTTGTTTCCAGTATTGACCGAATTGGTCGTATTTTTTGCGTTTATCGGGGTCGGAAAGGACTTCGTAGGCTTCGGTAACTTCTTTGAAACTGGCTTCGGCTTGTTTGTTGCCAGGGTTCATGTCTGGGTGATATTTACGTGCTAGGCGACGATAAACTTTTTTGATTTCGTCGGCGCTAGCGGTTTTAGTCACTCCCAGGACGGCATAATAGTCTTTAAAGTCAGTAGTAGCCATTTAGTTTGTCTCCTATAAAGTAAATATTAGTGGTAATTTTGTCTTGATTTATTATGTGCTGAAGATGATTTTTTGCGGGAGAGTTTTTTAATTTTAGACTTTCCGGTTAAGTATTGTTCGAGCATTCAGTGATAATAAAAAATGGTCAGGAATAGGTGTATACATCGACTCATTTTCATTGTGCATTTAAATAGATTATGACTGCAAGTTCGGTTTGGTACGGTTATTCCACAATTATGAACTCGTCGAGATGGTAGCGAATTAGGCGATCGAATCCATCGACCAAAGCTGGGGGCGCATCGCGTAGTTGACGAGACATTCGGAAAATGACTTCTTCGGGGACTCGACGCTGACGACGACGGTTACGGGAAAGGCAAAGCCAAATGGGGGTATCGAACCATAATCCGGTAATCTGAGTAAAGCCTGTTTCGCGACAAAGGGCGATCGCTTCTTTGCGTTGGCGACGGGCGGCATTGGTAGCATCGTAAATGGCAAGGGTGGCTTGTCCTTGGGCAATGGCTCTTGCGGCTTGTTGCAGCTGTCGTTCTAACTCTCGCCAAACGAGTAACCAAGGGCCCTGGATAGCTTCATCTCCAAACAGTTGACCCCGAATAGTGTCTGTTGAAATTAACAAACTTTGGGGTGTTTCCGCGATTAGCTTTTGGGCTAGGGTGGATTTACCGCTACCAGGAAGCCCGATCAAAAGAATTAGTTTAGTCATTGGTCAATTGTCAATTGTCATTGGTTATTTGTCATTAGACCTCTCCAAAAAAGAATATATAAGGCAGGCAGGATGCCTACCCCACAAGAGTTATTGGAGAGGTCTAAATGTTTAACCTCTTCACCAATGACCAATGACCAATGACCAATGACCAATGACTAATCACTAAATGATTGTGCCATCGGGAATAACGGCATTTTTCAAGACAACGACGATGCCGCTACGGATGTAGAATCCGAGGTTTTCGCGTTCGGCTTCTTGTACATTATCTTTGTTAATAATTTGAACATCACAACCGATGCGGGCATTTTTGTCAACGATCGCACGCCGAATTGTCGTATTTGCACCAATGCCTAATGGGACTTCACGGTGATCGCAACTAGTTGACCTTTCGCTAAAGGGTTGATAGAAGTCTGCCCCCATCAATAGGGAGTCTTCTACTAAACAACCTGCTTCTACACGGCTTCGCACTCCCAACACTGAATGATTGATCCGGCAATTTTTAATAATGCAGCCTTCTCCAATCATTGATTCTGTCACTTGGCAATCTAATAATTTTGTTGGTGGTAAGTAACGGGCGCGAGTGTAAATGGGGGCAGTTTCATCGTAGAAGCTAAAGGGCGGACGGGGTTGCCTTGTCAAAGCTAAATTAGCATCGTAGAAGGCTTCAATTGTTCCAATATCTTCCCAGTAACCGTCAAATAGGTAGGCTTGAATGTTGTGGTTTTTCGACGATGCGGGGATGATTTCTTTACCGAAGTCTGTACTATCCGGGTATGAGTTGAGCAGATCCAACAGGACATCTTTTTTGAAGACATAAATGCCCATAGAAGCAATGTAAGGCATTTTCTGGGCTTCTTCTCCTGTCAGTCCCAAAATGGTGGTGTCTACCTGCATTTGTTTGAGGGCTTCACCTTTGGGTTTTTCGCTAAAGTCAACTACCCTACCGTTATCGTTAATTTTCATTAACCCGAAGTCCGAGGCGCGTTTCTCGTCCATCGGCACAACGGAGATGGTGATATCGGCGTTGGTTTCTCGGTGACGTTGCACGAACAAACGATAGTCCATCCGGTAGAGGTGATCTCCCGAAAGGATTAAATATTCATCAATGTCCCACTCTTTGAACAGCCACATATATTGGCGAACTGCGTCAGCAGTACCTTGGAACCAGTTGGGGTTTTCGGGTGTTTGCTGGGCAGCTAGTACTTCCACAAACCCATCAGTGAAGCCAGCAAAGTTGTATGCGCGGGCAATATGACGGTTGAGTGATGCAGAGTTAAATTGAGTCAGGACGTAAATTTTGTAAAGTTCTGAGTTGATGCAGTTACTCACGGGAATATCAATCAGGCGATATTTCCCTGCTAAGGGTACTGCTGGCTTGGCGCGTAGTTTGGTTAGGGGGTAAAGGCGAGTACCTGCGCCACCACCGAGAATGATCGATAAAACTCTTTTCACAAAAAAACCTCTCACTGCCGAACGTTCCCAAGTCCAGTGTCCGACTGTGGGGAACAGTTGGCAAGAGGGAAAAGGAGGAACTGTCGATTTTTTGGTTCTACCCACAGGCGGAAAGGGGGCAGGGGGGCAGAAATATGTTCTATTTTAGTGATTGATATGTCGATCGCAATATTTATCGCACTTTTGCCAAAGATTAATTTGAGGTAATTATGTTGAAGTACAATCGGTTAGATTGCTTGCCATCTTCGGAAGAGTTACCCAGTTCGGATGATACGCCTGTGGATAATGAATTGCAAGTTTTGATTCCCAGTTTGTTGTCTGCGGTTTTGGCTTTGATTTGGCAAAATCGCGAGGATTGGTTTTTTGGGATTAATATGGGAGTTTATTATGATTTGGCTAAACCTGCGATCGTCCCTGATGGTTTTTTAAGTTTGGGGGTAGAACGTTTCGTTGGGGAACAGGGAAGGTTGTGCTATGTGCTTTGGGATGAAGATGGTGTAGTTCCTTCTTTGGTATTGGAAATTGTTTCTAAAACTTACAATGCTGAATACGAACAGAAAAAATTTGATTATGCCCAAATGGGTGTTTTGTATTACATTGTTTATGCGCCAACCCGCCAACGTCGCCGTCGTCAACGTTTAGAAGTTCACCGCTTAGTTAATGGTGAATATGTTTTACAATCTGGCGATATAATTTGGATGCCGGAAATTGGTTTGGGAATTGGTAGGGAAAGGGGAACTTATCAAGCTTTTACGCGGGAGTGGTTGTATTGGTATGACGAGAATGGGAATAGATATAAAACGCCGGAAGAAATAGCCAGAGAAAGTCAACAACAACTTCAGGATCTTTTAGCTAAGTTAGAGGAGAGGGGAATCGATCCGAATACGTTGTAAAGAGGTAGTTGTGGAGATGGCGATCGCACAATGAGTAAAACTGTGGGATTATTAGTGCGATGCGTAGCATTATCGCACTTTTTCTCTTCAACTATGACTATCTTTTTTCCTATTATTTTCTGCCTCCACTCGCTGACGAATTGCTTCTTCTGCTATGCGAATATTTTCTTCAATTGGCAAACCTTCTTCGGTAAACATACATGGGTAAATTGTTGCTTCTGAGTCGGGAGTGCGGCGACTAACTAGCGTATCTAAAGCTTCCAAATCGTCTCGATGTGCGAGAAGATATGCTCTTAGATCTTTTGTGGACATTTCTTTAAAGTTCGGTTTCATTTATAAACCTCCAATTGCCATCGCCAAATACAAGAATTTGCAGTTCTTCGCCTGCCATAATAAATACATATCCTTTTTCTGGTTCTGGGTTAAACCGAAAGATTTGGATATCTCGCTGTAAGTTAGAAAATGACTGGCAAAGGATTAAGCACATCAGTGCTTGTTTGGTTGTTGGGTAGATGGTTGTTTCCTCAATTGTGGCATAGAATTTAGACTACTACAAATTAGGTACGATCGCACAACTTAAAACATACCAAAAATTAGGCAGGTTTGCACTTTTTTCTCCTCAACTATGACTATCTTTCTTCCGATTATTTTCTGCTTCCACTCGCTGCCGAATTGCTTCTTTTCCTATGCGGATATTTTCTTCAATTGGCAAACCTTCTTCCGTAAACATACATGGGTAAATTGTTGCTTCTGAGTCAGGAGTGCGGCGACTAAACAAAGCATGAATTGCTTCATTATCATTGCGATGTGCGAGAATATATGCTTTTAGTTCTGCTTTACTCATATTTTCAAAGTTGGGTTTCATCTAAAAACCTCCAAGCTCCATTTTGGGGTACGATAATTTCAATCTCATCATTTGCGCCTGCCAAAATATATACTTCTCCTATTTCTACATTAAACCGAAATAGGTGGATATCTTGGTGCAAGTCGGATAATGATTGGCAAAGTATGAAGCACATCAGTGCTTGTCTGGTTGTTGGGTAAATAGCTGTTTCCTCAATTGTGGCATAGAATTTAGACTACTACAAATTAGGTACGATCGCACAACTGAAAACCTACCAAAAATTAGGTGCGATCGCGTAGCGATGCGTAGCATTATCATACTTTTTTATCCTCAATTATGACTATCTTTATTCCTATTATTTTCTGCTTCGGGGCGGGGGGGATGACCACCCCCCACAAAAAAATTAAAATTTTTTGGGGGGGGATACATCCCCCCAATTTTTTTAATTATTTTTATTCTTATTTTTTTTTGCTTGGGGGGGGGCTGGTTGCCCACCCAAAATTAATTTTGTAATTTTTGGGGGGGGGGATTCCTGCCCGCCTTTGTTTTACTTTATTTAGATCTACCTACTTACCAGACTCTCCTGTGCCAGCAGAGATCGTGTAAAATGTATTACGTATGTATTTTGTTCGATCGGGTATAGGCATCTTCTTATGAAAAAGACTGAGTATGAGTTTGCGGAAATTTGGTAGAACATAGACATTAATCGGAGGTTTTCATGCTGAGTATAGAAGTGGATCAAGAAACAGAAGCGTATTTAGTGGAAATTTTGGGAAGGGAAAAAACTACTAGCGATGAATTGATTAAACGCTTGGTTAAAGAACGTTGGTTGAGTTTGCAACCGCGCCAAACTATTGTCGAAAGATTGGGCGGACATCCCGAACATCTGTTAGAAGATGCGCCACCTGATTTATCAGAACGGGCAAATCGAAAAAAGGCAATTGCTAATTATTTACAGAAAAAATATCCTCAATTCGATCGGCAATGACTTATCATCCCGTAATTATTGTAGATAGCGGGATTCTAGTAGCTTACTACAGTGTAAAAGATCGCTATCATCAACAGGTGCGAGTCTTCTTTGAGAGATGTACAAGTAACCTAGTAACTACCACTGCTTGCGTTACTGAAGTGGTATGGCTTTTAAGTCCTAATTGGCGAATCCAAAATCGGTTTTTACAGGGAGTTGCCAGGGGAGTTTTTGAACCTATTCCATTGCTTTCTGAAGATTTTTCGCGGATTGCTGAACTTAATCAACAGTATGCAGATTTGCCGGGTGATTTTGCTGATTTGTCTCTAATTGCTATTTCTGAACGGCTGAATATTCCGGCTATTGCTACTTTGGATAGTGATTTTGATGTTTATCGACGTTATCGAAAGCAAGCTTTTGAACGGGTGTTTAGACCTGAAGATTGAAGCTGTTTTTATTTATCGTAAAACTGACATATATAAGGATATTGAAGGTGACAACTAATGGATGAAAATCGTATTCAAAATTATCTCAATTTGATTCAACAACTGCTGAGTTGTCCTAACGGTGAGGAACGGCAGATTTTACAGGATAATTCGGAATTGGTAGATTTGGGGTTTGTGCAAGTTTGCGAGGCAGTATCGGGACAGTTGGTAGAGTCAGGAAATCAAAATGAAGCAGATTTTTTGCGAAATCTTGCTAGTCAGTTAGGGGAATTATTGGGGATGAATGATGAGGAAGATGGCGATAATTCTGAAGATGAAAATCCCCGAAAGTATGTAGAGTTTATTCGAGAATTATGGCAGGCAGAAGCAAGCAATAGCGGTGTGGCGGTAGTTTACCCGATTCTAGACAGAGGAAATAATCTCCTCAATGACCGTTTTGCGGAAATTTTACAGCAAGTGGCTGCGAATTTTATTGCCGAACATCCAGAAGCAACTAGAGGGATTGTTGGCTTTATTGAAAATTTGAGTATTCATATTAGTGACTTTCCGCGTGGTAACAGAGCGAATAATATTGAAATTGCGATCGCTGGTTATCAAATAGTTTTAAGCTATTGGGAACTGGAAAGTGAAGACTGGGCGGGAACGCAAAATAATCTGGCAACTGCCTACTTATACAGAATCATCGGAGAGAGGGCAGAAAATCTCGAACGTGCGATCGAATATTACGCTGCCGCCCTCACCGTTCGCACCCGCGATGCTTTTCCCCAAGATTGGGCAATGGCGCAACATAATCTGGCAACTGCCTACTTATACAGAACCAGGGGAGAGAGGGCAGAAAATCTCGAACAAGCGATCGAATATTACACCGCCGCCCTCACCGTTCTCACCCGCGATGCTTTTCCCGAAAATTGGGCAGGTACGCAAAATAATCTGGCAAATGCCTACAGTGTCAGAATCAGGGGAGAGAGGGCAGAAAATCTGGAACGTGCGATCGCATCATACACCGCCGCCCTCACCGTTTACACCCGCGAAGCTTTTCCCAAAAATTGGGCAATGACGCAAAATAATCTGGCAACTGCCTACTTATACAGAATCAGGGGAGAGAGGGCAGAGAATCTCGAACAAGCGATCGAATATTGCACCGCCGCCCTCACCGTTCGCACCCGCGATGCTTTTCCCGAATATTGGGCAGGTACGCAAAATAATCTGGGACTTGCCTACTCAGACAGAATTAGGGGAGACAGGGCAGAGAATATCGAACAAGCGATCAAATTTTACACTGCCGCCCTCGAAGTTTACACTCGCGAAGCTTTTCCTCAAGATTGGGCAACGACGCAAAATAATCTGGGAAATGCTTACCTTGACAGAATCAGGGGAGAGAGGGCAGAGAATATCGAAAGTGCGATCGCATCATACACCGCCGCCCTCACCATTCGCACCCGCGAAGCTTTTCCCGAATATTGGGCAGATACGCAAAATAATCTGGGACTTGCCTACTATTCCAGAATCAGGGGAGAGAGGGCAGAGAATATCGAGAGGGCGATCGAATATTATGAAAATGCTTTAACTATTAGAACTCGTGAGGCTTTCCCGCAAAATTATACAGAAACTTTATTTAATTTAGGTAATCTTTATCAAAGCAACCAGCAATGGCAACTTGCTTATGATACATTTTCCCCAGCGATTGAGACAGTGGAATTTTTACGAGGTGAAATTCAATCTGGGGATGAAAGCAAACAGAAATTAGCCGAAGAATGGAATAAACTCTATCTGCGTATGGTAGAAGTTTGCATCCAAATGGAACGCTACACCGAAGCAGTGGAATATGCCGAACGTTCCAAAGCGCAAAACTTAATCGAGTTGTTATCGGTGAAAGATTTGTATCCCAAAGGAGAAATCCCCCCGCAAGTGCGCCAAGAGTTGCAACAGTTAAGACTGAGAATTGCCCAAGAAAATCAACGGTTAAAACAAGCTGAATCAAAAAATTACGACTTAATCAACCAACTACGCCAAGATTTAGCCGCAAAATATCCCTATACCCCCCTGAATTTTGGTGAAATTAAGCAGTTAACCGATGAAAAAACAGCAATTATAGAATGGTACATTTTGGGCAGTAGCTTTTGTGTTTTCATCATCACGAAAGATCCCCCCCAACCCCCCTTAATAAGGGGGGAGCAAGAGGACTCAGAATTACTCTTAAAAATGGGAGATAATGAATTAGAACTTGCACAGTCATCTCTCAATGAAGAACAGCAAACCTCAGAACCCCCCTTGTTAAGGGGGGCAGGGGGGATCGCAGTTTGGCAATCATCACCACAAGATTTACAAAGACTGGCAAAATGGGCTGTTACCTATTTAACCAAATATTACGAAGACAGCAACAAATGGCGCGAACAGTTAGCTCAAGGTTTACGCATTTTAGCGAAAATTCTCCACATTGATGAAATACTCAAATCAATCCCCAAAACCTGCGATAAACTAATCCTGATTCCCCACCGCTACCTACACCTTTTCCCAATTCACGCTTTACCTGTCAGCAGGGAAAATTGGCAACGCTTTCACCCCAATCACCCAAATTGTCCCCCAAATCCCTATCTGATTGACTGCTTCGATGATGGAGTTCGGTATACTCCTAGTTGTCAACTACTCCACAAAGTCCAACAACAACCAGAGCGATTATTCGATAGCTTACTAGCTATTCAAACTCCTACTAAAGACTTGTATGACAAAGATTATGGAGTTGTTGAGGCAATCAAACAACAATTTAAGACTCCGGTAGTTATCAAAAAAAATCAAGCGAAAAAATCAGCCCTCCTAAAACTAAATGAATCGGGAAAAACAGATGCAAATCCCCAACTGCAAACAACCAACAGTTTATTTTTCTACTGTCATGGTTACTTCGATCCTACTTTACCCTTAAATTCCTACTTACAGTTAGCCGATGACAATCTCACCCTCGCTGATATTATCGCTCACTTTGACCTAAGAAATTGCCGACTTGTCACCATGTCCGCCTGCGAAACAGGTTTTACCGACTTCACCAATAATAGTGACGAATACATCGGTTTACCCAGTGGTTTCATGTTAGCAGGAAGTCATAATATTATTGGTAGTTTATGGAAAGTAATCGACCTCCCAACTTCCCTACTAATGACAAAATTCCACGAAGAACTTCAACAATCTAATAACATCGCTCTCGCCCTCAACAAGTCACAGAAATGGCTCCGAGATGTTACAATCAAAGGACTGCGAGATTGGCTCCCCAACTCTCAACTAGAAGATGTTTGGAAAGACGAACTAGCAGCCACTCTCAAAGAATGGGAAAATAATCCTATTGGCGTTAATTATCAGCCACTCAATTCGCCTTTTTATTGGTCAGCTTTTTGTGCCATTGGCAAAGGATTTTAAATTATGCCTTATCAAAAAAGAGTTAATTGTTTTATCGAAGTTATAAAAACTCAACCCGATCTTTTTACGGCGACAGACTGGATTGAGTTAGCAGAAATAGTCAATCAACTGTCAGAAGATAGTGCAGAAATTTGGCAAGCAATCTCCCATTGGATCGAAACTCATCCTGAGATTAAAGCAACCTATAAAACCAAATTAGAGACTACATCAACTCCCGCAACATCCCTGGATAAACATCTCGGTCCTGGTGGTTCCCAACCCAAAGAAAGTCCAGATCAACCCACTGGCGATCCTGCACTCCTAGAAAAATTGAAAAACGAAATTCATCTACACAAACCCCTCGATCTACCGAAACAATCACCCTCCTAATTTCCCTTTTTTAACCAATGGAAGAAATCTTAGAACTGAAACAGCTTTTACTCCAAGGCGATATCAAAGGCGCTCTAGTTATTGCCGAAGAAATTGCAGAAATGAGCAAAAAAGATATTATTAATAACATTTACAGTTTTGCGGTAGTTCTGCTATTGCACCTAATCAAACAAAAGGTAGAAAATCGGACAACTCGCTCTTGGGATACTTCAATTAGAAACTCAGTTAGAAACATCAGACGACTTAATAAACGTCTCAAATCTAATGGATTCTATCTGAATTTGGAAGAATTACAAGAAACTCTCGTAGAAGCCTATTCTGCTGCTCTTGATGATGCTGCTTTAGAAGTTTGTGAAGGAATTTATGAAGTGCGGGAATTAAAAACAATGGTCAAAGAAGATGAGATTATAGCTAGTGCTTTAGCTTTGATTACTTTTACTGAATCTACTGAAAACTCTCAATAAATTAGCTATGAAAAATGGTACAATTAGTCTTTACACTTTTCACCTCGCTCGTACTTTCAACGATCCACTCGATCGAGTTAGTGAAGAGAAAGCTAAAATTTTTGGGGAAGAACTCCAAACCAGATTAACTCAACAAATTAGCCTAAACAATGAACTAATAACTCGACTACTTCACGATACCTATTTTACCGATTTAACTTTCTCTTCACCAGACAAAATAGATTTGATACCGGACGAAATCGATCGATTTAATCCCAGTCAATTTTTACCTCAAAATATTCAAAATATTAATGCTGCGATCGGTGAAACTACTTCGATCGGTCAAACCATCTTTATTTATGTCAAAGTTGCCTATAAAATGGAGGCTAACCAAGCTTTAGCAGATAGTTATGTGAGAAATTTCTTAAAAGACACCCCATATAAAAATGACAAAATCACAGCATCTAATGAGAGCAATTTGTTAGGCATTCCTCTATTTGAATATTTTTGTCAGACTACTGCGATTTCAAATACCCAAGAGCCAGTCTGTCATATTCTAGTTTTGCTAAATTATCACGATCGAAATGGTCTAAAAAAATTAGGAGATTGCTATCAAGATATAGTTGAACTACTCTGTAGCTACCACAAAGTAAAATTTGTTTATCAACAAGCCCAACTTAGCTATCAAGCTGCTCTGAAAGTTTCTCAGGAAATAGAAAAGGAAATCGACAACTTTGTACTTTATGTTGCAGATAAAAATAAGAGCTTAAATAACCTTAGTGAAATGCTAGAAAAATTGCCATTGTTAGCCTTGAAGCATTCTAATTACTGCGGGGAATTAGAATTTTCTCTTACTACTATTGAAATCAATCACCAAATTTATAAAAACTACCTCCAAAAACTATTAAGTGAAGGTTCTCAACTAGATTCATGGCAAAAATTTAGCGACCATACAAGAGACATTTTTATCAAACAAATCCAGTTTTGGCTCAACTACATGAGTCCCCGTAAAGAACTAGGACAACAACTTACTGCATCCATCCAAGGTATAGTAGAAATCGAACAGGTAAAAAGCGATCGCGCTTTAGAACTTGCAGAAAAAGAACGCGATCGCCAACTACAACAAACGTTACAAGAGAATGAAAGAAAAGAAAAAGAAAAAGAACGCAACCTACAAACTACAATAGCAGTCGTCGCTGTCGGAATAGGATTTGCTGGAGTTGCTGCAACTGCGTCACCCTATTTAATTAAACAAGTTCCAGACCAAAAACTTACCCTAATTCCGGTTCACTTCCAACCATCTTTCGGTTTAAATCCACCACATAATTTAACACTTTCGGTGCTATTTAGCTTAGGCGCTGGTATAGTGGGAGTTGCGATCGCAGCCAGAACAATGCGATATATTCAGAAACATCAAAAAAGTCCAATTGCTCGGATTGTTAATTTCATTTTAGGCAATTCCCAGGCGCAATAAACTAGCCTGTAGGGTGCGTCAGATCGGAAAATTTGGGAGTAAATTACTAATTTTATTAGTCTGACGCACCCTACTTTATATCACTAAAGTTACTTATGGAGTTAACGATGACTGAATCAAAGATTAATTCTCGAAAGACTGAAATCACAAGGAATTACATTAGTCATCTATTAGAACAGTTAACGGTGGATTATCAAAACACTAAGCCAGAACGAAAACAAATTGCTGACCGATTTCCTGTTTCAGAAGAAGAATTTAGCGTTTGGGAAGAAATTGAATTATTAACGGTAGATATTCGAGGTTATGCTAGTCAAATTCAAGCGCGAGGCTGGATAGAGAAAGAACAGGAAGCAATTAATAGATTGCAAAATATAGGGGTTTTTGATGTACCTGCGATCGCAGAATTTTATTTTACAACCAAGGTTGATTACCAACAAATTAAAGCTTATCTTCGGATGTTGGATTACTTGCGGTTAGTGATGATTGAATATTTGCGATCGCGTAGCGTGCCGTTAGGCGGATCGCGCTGTTAAAATAGCTTATGCAAAGATTGATATCTGGCTATTTATCCCGATAGAATAAAAATTTTGCAGATTATAAAGTAGGGTAAAAGGTATTTTATTCTGCTTTAGATAAAATCAAATTCAACACATTTAACTCATTGGAAGTTAACAAATATTTATCGGTAAAAATCTTTTCTCTCATTTCTTCTAAACTGTAACTGCTAAAAACTACAAAGGGAAACTCTTTGTATTTGTAACCAATTGGTAAGGTTTTATCGGTTGGGTAAAGATGATGAATGTAGGTTGCTAAAATATCCCGAAATCTTTCGTCTTCTGCTTCTTCAGGTTCTTCGGCAAAATATTCACTCATTGCTTCGGCGCTAATAAAGCTAAATAATGGTAAGGCATAATATCGATCGAGGCGTTGACTATTTTGCTGGAAAAACTGCGTTCTGTCGCTGGAGTCGCGCACTTTATCTACTAATTCTATGGCGTTTTTGATTGCCGATCGCAGTCTTCCCGGATAATCTGAACTATGATGAATTGCTAACATTTTATTTATTAGTTCTTCGGTGGCGTGAGTTGCTATTTCCATTAACCGCATTTCATAAGTTTCTTCTAATTTTTTATCTGCGATAGGAACGACTAACAAGCTACCATTAATTAGTCCAGTTTCTAGGTTGCCAAGTTTGAGTAAACTATCAAATCCATTGTTAACTGAATCAGTGAATTTGCTAGAGAAAACTTCTCGTAATTGTAAATAGGAATAACTGTCAGAATTTTGAGAATCTGAGTTTCGGGGATTTAAGGTAAATTTTGCTCGACTTAGCAGCTGTTCTAAACTGGTATAAACTTCTTTTAAAACTTTGTGATTGGGATATCTATGATATTCATTTTTTAAGTCTTTGATTAGATTTGCTAGTTGTCCGCTAAATGTTTTACCTGCGGTAGATACGGATTTTCCACCTATAGGAATCATCAGGAATTTTTCTCTACCTATTTGTCCGTAACCTTGAATTCTAGTTAATACACAAGATTTGATAATTAGCAAGATATTTAATAAATTGATGGTGCTTTCTCTCAGGGAAAGTTGTTTGTCGTCGTTGTAGTAAATGGCGCGATCGCTTAAATAAAACATCAATTCTTTTTCTCGATCGTCCAAGGTTTTCTTAATTCCATCTTCGTAATAATCACCCCGTCCTCTGTAAATAACTTGGATGATTTCCATCAAGTTACTTTCCACCCGAAAATGGGGAATTTCTACTAAAATATGCTTCGCTTTAGGAAAGGATAAACCGCGACTGGCGGAGGAAGTCATAAAGATGATTTTGACTTGATTTTTGTGTTCGTGAATCGCTGTTTTATCATTATCAGAAAGGTTGGCGTGGATCTCTAAATAATCCTGGTTTTTGACAAACTCTCCCCGCTGTTGTTTAATTTTTTCGATTAATTCTTGTAATTTTCGTTTATCTTGAATGTATACAATAATTTGTCCAGCGTCGGGACGGTTCCAGAGTGTGTTAATATCTTGAACAATTTGATTTTGAACTCTTTTTTTTAGGTGATCTCTTGTCGCTGCAAAAGTGTCTTCGTCAAAGAGAAGTGATTCGACGAATAGTTTATAAGTAATAGTTAAACTGCTGGCGGGATAGGAGTTAGCGTTGATGGCGACTGCTGGCGATCGCTTAAACTCAAATTCCTGAAATGAAAGTGGTTGAATAGCTTGGGAAGATGCACGTCTAAAGAATATTTTATCTGGTTCCGGTGAGGTTTCGGATAAATGTTGTTTGATTACGTCGCGATCGACAATTGAAGCATCTGCTACAATAACTTTAGTATTAAATCCATGCTGGGAATCAGTCAATTTATAACGTTTCAAAATCTTGCTGATTTCATTTAAAAACTCAACGCCGCTATCATCTCCAGTGATTTCATCTATCATAATGAATAAATGTTTAATCCGCGCCGATATTTTTCTCATTTCTGCGGGAATAACTTTGTTTTCTCGCTGAATGTAAGCACTTTTGAAGATGTTGGTAAAATGTTCTAAGGTGTTTTTTCCGTTTTCAGTGATCCTTAAAGATTGAATGCAAGCTGTAGCGACAATATTATGAGAGATTTCGCTTTTAATTGTGGTATTTATTGCTTCGCAAAGACAAGATAAAACTCCTTTGCTGCGGCGATTTGTCGCTACAATTTCGTCTTCATTTTTTCTCTTAAGTGCTTTCTGGCGTGAGGTTTTCCGTTCAATTTCTAGACTAGAATCGAAGAAATAAACGCCATTTCCTGTAAAATCACCTTGGCGTTTCTCGGAGTTGTAATTGACGACACAACGCCAAGAGTTTTCTTCAATAAGTTGGGAATTAGTGTTAATACAAAAGGTTTCTTCATCTAACTTCCCTGTTACTGAGTCTTTGAATTTTTCAATAATGTCTAAGTTGACTTGTTTGCGGGGACTAACATAAAAGAAGAGAAAACCTTCGTTGACATGAGCTTTGAGAAAGTCTACAATTGCTGTAGTTTTACCAATTCCCGGATTACCAGTTAAAAATAGATAGGTTTTGTCAGAGTCTAGGGATTTTTTAATTAATTCGGCGTGTTCGTTTCGCAATTCTAATGTAGAACTAAAGTTATTAATTGTTTCAGTATGAGATATAATAGTTGTGGTGTCAGTGGGGATTTCTAATACTTGCTTGATAAAGGGTTTCCCGTTGGCGAAACTCCGACTTGCATTGAGTTGAATTAGATGTAAAATTTCCTTTCTTGCTTGGGTGATTTCTTGTTCTCTGAGTTCGTTTTGGTAAATCTCAGAACAGGTGTTTAAGACTTCTAAATTTTCGGGACGAAGTGACATGGCGCTGATTCCGCGATCGCTATATCCCACCACATTAAACACTACCGATGTGCGATCGTTGAGAATGTCTATTTCCCGGAGAAATTGATAAAAGCTTCCAGCATAAGAACCTGCTTGAATTAATTTAGCACTTTCTTTGTCTTGGCGTTTAAAAGCAGTAAAATATCGCCGCAAATCGGGGGGTAAACTCAAACCTAAATCATCGTTGTTTCCGGTGTCTATCCGCAGTTTAGCAAAAACACTTTTGGAACGTAAATAAGCAATTTCGCGCTGCAATAAACGCCGCTGATTCTGCATATCTTTATCTTCAAAGTCTAAGATATCTTTTGCTGATTTAACGGAAAATATCGATAAGTCTACGGAAAGAATCCGAAACTCTTGGCGATGACGCAATAACATCAAGGTGTCTGCTTTCAAAAATTCACCTTTTTGTTTGTAGCGACTCCAAAAAAGACGATTTTTTAACAGATCTGGTTTGTGAAACTGCGATAATAGATCGATATATTCTTGTTCTTCACTTTTCGGATAGGTTTTGATGCTGTTAGCATCGCCAAAACTGCATTGATAGTACAAGATTTCGAGGTTTGATTTTTGGCGATCGGTCCATCCGGTAGACTTAATATACTCGCCAAAAAAATTCAATCCCGAAAGAAAACCTTTCTGCAATAAATACAAACACCACTTTTCAATTCTTTGGATATCTTTGTCACTGATTGTGCGATCGTCACTAACGATCCGTTCTAGCATTTTGGGAAATTTAAAATGCTGCAAATCCCGCTGATACAAATCACCAAAGTTGTGCTTAATTTTGTGCTGTTCAATATAAGCAAGAATCCCGATATTAAATCCAACTTCAAACAATCGACCCAAATTTTCCGCAATCATTTTGCACTCCTCTTATACATTTAAAACTCTCCTAACTTCGGTCAAAAATGCCAAGGAATTAAAATCAACTTCGCCTCTAATATGGTTAAACACAGACAATTTATTAAATGATTCTTCACCCATGATATTTTCATAAGGATCGAGTTTTAAACTAAGATCGCTGGTTTTTTCAAATCGGGAAAAGTGAAATAGTGTCAGATATTGCAGTAAGTCATTTTTCCGAGTGCTATCATCATCAATTAAACCTTGTCTGATGTATTTGTCATCTAAGATTCCGGGGTAAATGTTGATTAGGGTAGAGTAGGAAATCACGCCATTGTAAAAACGTTCTTCCTCATTACCTACACTAAGTCCATTAAACAAATTGAAAAAGACGATCGCTTGCTGCGCCGAATCTTCTGCAACATTCAACAGTTGATTTGTATCTTGAATATATAAAGAAGTTGCTTTCAAATCTTTGAATTTGCGAACATAGTATTTATCGAAAAATACCGGATAAATTTTGATGTCGTCGCGGTTTCCTTTCAAGTTATTTATGAGTTTGGGTGACATGAAATATAGGCGATCGTCATCTTCAGTTTGAGTAATATTCAAATTACTGGTAAAAGGTGCTTGTGCAACATACAAAAAGTCTCGAAATCCTTGCTGATAAAGGTTGTTTACTGTGTCGAGGAGAATCGGGGGATCTTCATACAAACGCTGATAACTGTAGTTATCAGAAAAAGTTTTGATGATATACAGGCGAATAGAGTTATCATTTTTTTGGTGGGTGATGGCGATCGCTTCTCCTACCAAATTAGATATCCTATTTTTGCGGTTTTTGTTCCCTGTTCTCGCATCACTTTCCAAACTGGAAACAACAATAATCGCTAGTTTATCCAAAGTTGGAGTATCTGCGCTATTGTTGAAGCGAAACTTTCTTGGTAATACCGAATATAAAGATTTAAGTCCGTTTTTCACTTTGAAAGATTTCGGATCTCGCACCCGGAAACCTTGAGAACTACAACGGTGTTTCTCGTTCAGTAAATGACACAATGCTTTAGAAAGATGCGCCATAAACTTTTCCGAAGGTGCGGGATTATTGTGATCGCCTTCGTGCAATCTTACCATCGGAATAAACAACCGTTTACTTGCAGCATCTAGCAAAATTTTCAGAACAATATACGCTAGCAAAGAGACAGTAAAGCGATAAATAAAACCTTGGGTAGAATCAAAATTTTTCGGATCTAATCGTCGATTGTTGTAGCGAAACAGTAACAACTTTTTGTCTCGCATGAAATGTTCTTGATAGGTATTCATGCAGCTTTCAGGAACCCACATTACTGGCAAAGCATTCACACCTGTAATGTCATATTCCATCTGAAATTGTTGGCGTTCTTCTGTGGGAAAATAGCGGATATCTTCAATAGAAATACTTGCAGGTAGCTGACAGACGGCATTTTCGCCTACCTGTGCTTCCCCGATCGAAATATATCTCAAACATTCTTTGGGATTTCTTCTTACAACTTCTTTAAAGAAAATGCCATATAAAATTTGATTTTCGTCACTTTCGAGGATACCTCTTCTCACATTAATCTGAATCGGATAATTTCGAGTTGGCAAAATTGTTTGATACCCAATAAAGGTTCTCAAAAAATCCCGGAGTACCTTGATTTTTACTTTGGCATTATACTGAGTGAATCCGGTAATAATAAGTCGCAAAATGTTCTGTTTTGCTAGTTCATCAGAACCGCGTAATATAGGCATAACTCTGGCATCAAAGCTGGCGATCGGAGCGTATTCTAAATCAGTAGAAGGGTTGTAATCTGGTGCTTCGGGATTGCTGCGAGAAGCAAATATAAAAAAGTACAAAAGTGCGAGTTTTAAGATTTTTGTGCCGAAGTTGGGATTTGTTTGAAGTTCCTGTTTATGTTCGTCACTATTGGGATTAAGGAGATTAAGATTGTAATCAAATACTTCTTTGCCGTCAAGTGCTTGAACTGCATTACCAAACTTCATTTTGAAACCGAAAATAAATTGGCGTTCTCCGGCGTTTTTGTCGGTACTTTCTCCTAAGTTTCCGGTGACAATGGGAATGATCGGAAGGGAGTCTAATACTTCCGATCGCGAAAACAAATCCTTATAATTAATCCTCGCGCCTCCATAGTTTACCTCATAATAATCATCCGGTCTTTCTTGATTAATAAATTCTTCAATTAGTCGGAGACGACGAATCAAATCTCGCAGATAAATAAACCCAACGTGATCTTGATTATCAATCTGATCTCGGAGATATTCTAAATACCTAATTTTCGCTTCTTTTTTCAGTTTTCCCAGTGTTTCTGTGTCTACAACTCGCTGCAAACGGTTAAAGTCAGAAGTTTCTTCGGCAATCTGATCTTGAATCCTATCTTGTAGTTCTTCTCTATCAGCTTCGCTGTCAAAAGTAACTAGATCGTCGATGTGATTTAGCAATCCTTCTTGCAAATATTCGGGAAAGCGATCGATCTCCCGCACCTTAATCGTTAATTTATGAAATTTTAGCAGAGAAGCACTACCAGGACGATTGCTAGAAAGACAAAGTTTTTGCTTTTGTAAATTAGGAGAAGGTTGGTTAAAAGTATAAGTAAAACCCAACTTACCCGCATTCCCCTGGAAAGATTGCAACGGGGAAACTAAACTGTTAACAAATTCCTCGATCGATTGATTTTCTCTTAAATTAGATGCTAACTTTTGTTGTAAAATATCTCTAATTTCGCGGATTTTCTGCGGAAAACTTGCTTGAAATCCTGGAGAGAAATTAATAGTTGCGGCACGAACTCCGTTAGGGGATGCTAGCGGATTGGCGACTTGCAGAGTTGCGACTTGACTCGCTACTTCGTCAATGTCAATCAGTAGGCGATCGCCATTTCCCGACAATTGAAATATATTTTTCGTTCCTAATACTTGGGAGATTTTTTGCAATAAATCGCTATAATCTAGCGGAACTAACTCGTCGTCACCCTGATTTAATACGTTAACCATTGATGGTCTTCTTCTACACTTACTCTTATTTAACCATTAGCGATCGACCCCAGTCAATCACTTAAAATCGATGAATTACAGGACTTACGCAACTGGCACAATTAGTAGGGTGCGTCAGAAATTCAAACCTTGATGCTGTCGAGCAGATTTATGGTAGTAGAACACCCTACAACTTCTTGAACATTGATGAATGGTAAAAATTTTCTATCAAAAGTAGTAATCAGACAAGTGCAAATAGCTGTAATTTAAAATAGAGAGCTAGCAGGTTAATTATGCAGATTACAACTCCAGATTGGGTTAAACACGCTGTTTTTTACCAAATTTTTCCAGATCGATTTGCTCGCAGCAAACAACCTCGCAAACGCCTATTAAAAAATGCCTCCTGGGAAGCGTGGGACGATATGCCAACACTCCAAGGATACAAAGGCGGCGATTTGTGGGGTGTGATGGAACAGTTGGATTACTTGCAAGATTTGGGAATTAATGCTGTATATTTTACCCCAATTTTTCAATCTGCCAGTAATCACCGATACCATACTCATGATTATTACCAAGTCGATCCAATGTTGGGGGGCAATCCCGCTTTTCAAGAATTATTAGATGCTGCCCACAAACGAAATATTAAAGTAGTTTTGGATGGAGTATTTAATCATTCTAGTCGAGGGTTTTTCTTCTTTAATGATGTGTTAGAAAATGGCCCCCATTCTCCTTGGGTGGATTGGTTTAAAATTGAACGTTGGCCTGTATCTCCTTATAATGGAGAGTATCCAGCAAATTATGTTGGTTGGGCAGGAAATCGCGCTTTACCAGTGTTTAATCATGACAATCCAGAGGTGCGAGAATACATCATGGAAATTGCCGAATTTTGGATTAAATTTGGCATTGATGGCTGGCGATTGGATGTACCTTTTGAAATAAAAACTCCGGGTTTTTGGCAAGAATTTCGCGATCGCGTGAAAGCCATCAACCCCGAAGCTTATATAGTTGGCGAAGTTTGGAGAGACTCCCGTGAATGGTTAGATGGTACACAATTTGACGGAGTAATGAATTACTTATTTGCTGCGCCAACTATTGCTTTTACTACTGGCGATCGCGTAGACATCACACAAGTAGAAGACCGTTCATACGATCCTTACCCACCTTTATTCGCCAAAGAATACGGCGAAAAAATTGAATATTTGCTGCAACTTTACCCTTGGGAAATTCAACTAACCCAACTTAATTTATTAGCCAGTCACGACACAGCCCGATTAATTTCCATCGCCCAAGGTGACAAAGCCAGTGTCGAACTAGCCACCGTTTTACTATTAACATTTCCCGGTGCGCCCAGCATTTATTACGGCGATGAAGTTGGTTTACCTGGAAAATTAGACCCCGACTCACGGCGCGGTTTTCCAATGGAAGCTCACTGGGATGTTTACGTACTCAAATATCACCAAAAACTCATTGCTTTACGGAATAAATATCCTGCACTTCGCACAGGTTCCTATCACATTTTATATGCAGAAGGAACAGTTTACGTATTTGCGAGAATTTTGGGAAATGAGGAATTAATTGTTGCCGTAAATGTAGGTACTTCTGATGCAAATACCAGCTTTGAAGTAACAGCTTTGCAATCTCAACCGAGTCAATTATTATATGGTGAAACTGAGATTTTTTGGAGTGAAGAAGCAGGGAAATCTAAGCAATTAAGCTTGAGTTTACCTGCGCGATCGGCTTCTATTTTAGGCCCAATTGACTAACCGTAAATTAATCGTAGGGTGCGTTAGGCGCGAGCCGTAACGCACCATCTCCGGTATTTTTTACCTTTTACAACTAACGCAGCCTACGAATAGTGGAATGGTGCGTTACGTTAGAACTAACGCACCCTACGAATAGAACTGGGATAAGAGCGAAGACAGCGCAACAACGTACCGTTAATATTGCGGAATTAAAACGGTATCAATTACATGAATGACACCGTTATCAGCTTCCACATCCGACTGAACGATCGCAGCATCACCCACCATCAAACTACCATTGTTATGAATTTTCAAATCTGAACCTTCAAACGTGGTAGTTTTATCTAGTTTCACCACATCTTCCGACATTACTTTGCCTGCAACTATATGATATGTGAGAATCTTGGTTAACTGCGGAATATCGCTCAACAATTTCTCGATAGTTCCGGTTGGCAATTTCTCAAAAGCTTCATCAGTTGGGGCAAAAATAGTAAAAGGGCCTGAACCCTGCAAAGTATCAGTTAAACCAGTAACTTTCACAGCTTCTACTAAAGTCTTGAAAGAGCCAGATTTAGCAGCTGTGTCTAAAATGTTTGCCATTTGTTTTACCTTTTTTTGATTTGATAATGCAACTTATTCAACAGCTACTAATGCTGGCATCAATACTGTATCAATTACATGAATAACGCCGTTGTCTGTGAGAATATCTTGTTTTAAAACATTGGCATCATTCACTTTTACGCCATCGGAAGAATCAATAGCTAATACTGACCCTTCAAAAGTAGGCGCTTCATTTATTTGGATGAGATCATCTGACCTAACATCTCCAGAAACAACATGATACAAGAGAATTCGCTTCAGTTTGGCAGTGTCCTCCATCAAAGAAGCTATAGTAGTAGCGGGAATTTTGGCAAATGCCTCATCAGTAGGAGCAAAAACTGTCTTGATTTCAGGATTTTTGAGTACATCTACTAATCCCGCTGCTTCCACTAAAGTTAGTAAAGTTTTGAAAGATTCAGCTTGAGTCGCAGTTTCTACAAGGTCAGCCATAATTTTTCCTTAGTTGTTAACTTTTCCTGTTTCAATTAATACAAACTGACAAGCTAAAGTTCATCTTTCAAGAGTCGCAGATATTCAAGAATCAGGTACGTTGTTGCGCTTTAGCGCTAAAATCTTGCGCTGAAGCGCAACAACGTACCTAATTATTTAACTGCTGGCAGTTATACCTCTTTTTTGCAATTGTTCCATAAAAAATTCCTCTAAAGTAGGACGCGCTAAGTTTAAGCTGATTATTTGAGCTTGCATGAGACGCAAACTGGCGAGAAAATCTTGTAAATCGCCTTTGAGATGACCTTGCCAAGCTTCATCTGTGCTACCTATTCCTTCCGATACAAATTCTAAATCTGGTAGCCATTTTTTTAAGATTTCTTGCTTACCGCCTTTGCCTTTAATGTAGTAGGTGTCGGCGGTTCCCAAAAGTTCATCCAAAGAGCCGATGCAAATCATTTCACCTTGGGCTAATATGGCGATGCGATCGCAAATCTTCTCCACATCCGACAGCACATGACTATTAAAAAATATGGTTTTCCCTGCCTGTTTTAAAGATAAAATAATCTCTCGAATTTGGTAGCGCCCCATCGGATCTAAACCCGACATTGGCTCATCTAAAAATACCACTTCTGGGTCATTAATTAACGCTTGCGCCATGCCAATTCGTTGCAACATTCCTTTAGAATATTGTCGCAGTTGCTTTTTTTTCGCTGCTGACTGGGCAAGTCCCACCATTTCTAAAAGTTGGGGAATGCGTACTCGCTGAATTTCTTGGGGAATTTGGAAAAGTCCCGCAATCATTTGCAAAAATTCCCAACCTGTTAAAAAATCATAATAATAGGCATTTTCGGGTAGATAGCCAATGCGTTGCTTGACAGTGCGATCGCCCAAAGGTTTTCCTAATATTAACCCTCTGCCAGAAGTAGGACGGGCAATGCCAAGTAAAGTTTTTAACAGCGTAGTTTTCCCTGCGCCATTCTGCCCCAACAAACCAAAAGTTTCCCCTTCATAAACCGTCAGGGTACAACTTTTTAAGGACTCAATTTTCTGATTCAGCCAAAAGCCTGTGCGGTAAACTTTTCCTAATTCGTAGGTTTGCACAACTGGCTGGCGTGCAATTGTAATTGCTCCTAAGAGAGAATCAGTAGCAGAATTCATATTAGTTGAGTTATGGACGACAACTAAGACTAATTATTACCTATATTAAATAAATAACATCATTTAGCAGCAGGGAAACTCATGGATCGAGGGAAAATTGTGGCAATTATTACCGGGGTAATTTCTCTAATTCTAGCGATCGGCTATTTACTCTTAGTGCAACTGCTAGATTTTCGCGGCGAAATGATACCTGCACCCGTATCAATGTTCAATTTAGGAATTTGGTAGTAAATTGTGGGTAATGGATGGTTGATGATTTGTGCGATCGATTCATTACACATCTCCAAAAACTCTTGTGGGGCAGGCATCCTGCCAGCCGAAAGAGATTCTTTGTTGGAGATGTCTATTACCCACAACTTTGACATTTTTAAAAATGATGCACATGAGTCGCTTTCAGCGTATGAAAAGAAATTAATAACTGAGTCAAAGCGAGAGGATAACTTTGCAAAACCTCATCAGTTGTTCCTGTAATTTTGCCCAATTCTAAATTTCCTCCTAAACTGCAATGCGGGAATAAATCAGGCATTTCATGACACAAAACCTTTTCTAATTTACTCACTTGTTCAGCAGTTGCATGACTATCAATTTCTAGCACATCAACTGGTTTACCCATATCCCGATCTAATCCTAAACGAACAGCTGATTTAGCACCGCTGTCGGTGAGTTCGATAATTTTAATAAAATCAGGATGGGGGATCGTAGGTCTGAGTACCAAACGTACATTTAACCGGGAATTATCCTCTTCAATCTCTTCATTTGGCGGGTAAAAAGTTACAACCAAATCTGCCCATTTGCGCTGAGGACGGATAAAATTTTCCGAGTCAGGTTCGCGTTTTTCCAATTCTGCTAAAACTTGTTCTGGCGAGTAACCCCGCTTCATTGTATCCCGCTTAATCTTCCATTTAGCACGCAAAGATTCTGGCGGTGCTAAATAAACTTTTACATCAAAAGAATCTCGGCAACTACGAGTAGAATAACCCAGCAATCCTTCGACAATTACAAATTTATTTGGTTTAATATATTGTGGTGGTTCAAAAGTTCCTGTTTTGTGGCTGTACACTGGTTTGAGGATCGGTTGACCTGTTCGCAACAGCGATAAATGCTGCTGCATAATATCCAAATAATTGCAGTCAGGATGCAAAGCTGTAATACCTAATTCTGCTCGCTGAGTGCGATCGTAGCGGTGATAATCGTCAGTACAGATAATTGTAACATTATCTTCTCCCAAAACTTGGGCAATTCCTCTAGTTAAAGTTGTTTTTCCCGCTGCACTATCACCAACAATGCCAAGAATAATCGGACGATTGCTCATAGTTTTTGATATATTAAAACTTCTGAATAGGTTTAATTTTAGGAGGTAATGGAGATCGAATCAATGGCTGAGCAATTTATTTACAATTCTTTTCAACTTAGTTATGCCATCTTGGGAACAGGGGCGCTTGGTGGGTATTACGGTGCTTGTTTGCAAAAAGCTGGTTTAAATGTTCACTTTTTGTTACACAGCGATTACGAATATGTCAGTAAGCATGGTTTAGTAGTTGAATCAAAATATGGTGATTTCACTTTACCCAATGTTCAAGCTTACCAAGAAGCTAGCAAAATGCCACCTTGCGATGTAGTAATTATCGCATTGAAAACCACCCAAAATCATTTATTACCATCAATGTTACCTCATGTACTAAAAGATAATGGTGTGGTTTTAGTGTTACAAAACGGACTCGGTGTAGAAGATGAAGTTGCTAAAATTGTTGGTAGCGAAAGGGTAATGGGTGGGTTATGTTTTCTCTGTTCTAATAAAGTAGCCCCTGGACATATTCGCCACTTAGATTACGGTCAAATTAAAATCGGGGAATATGCTACTAATTATCAACCTGCTGGAATTACTAATAGAATGCAGCAAATTGGTGATGATTTTGAACGTGCAGGAATTAAGATGGAATTAGCAGAAGATTTGTTATTAGCACGTTGGCAAAAATTAGTTTGGAATATTCCTTACAATGGACTTTCTGTAGTTCTAGATGCCAGAACCGATGAATTAATGAGTAATCTTCATACTCGGAAATTAGTTGAAGAATTAATGTGGGAAGTGGTAGCGGGGGCGAAAAGTTGCGATCGCACAATTCCCCAAACTTTCGTAGAAACTATGCTAAACTACACCGACAAAATGAAACCTTACCGCACCAGCATGAAAATTGACTACGATGAAAAACGCCCTTTAGAAGTAGAAACCATGTTTGGAAATCCCTTAAATTTTGCCCAAGCAAGAGGCGCAAATTTACCCAAAATCACCATGCTTTACCAACAATTAAAATTTTTGGATAGCCGAAATTGTAGTTAACATCATGGTAAATTCATCGCAGCTAATCTAAAATAGTTACATCCCTCTTTCACAAGCTTTAGTTATGAGCCAAATTACAAATAAGCGAGTACGCTGGACTATAGCTGACTTAGAATTATTTCCAGATAACGGCAATCGCTATGAAATAATTGATGGAGAGTTGTTTGTGACAAAAGCACCAAATTGGAAACACCAAGAAACTAGTGGTAGATTCTTTGCCGTACTTGATAATTGGTCACAGTCTACTGGTTTGGGGCGAGTGGCGATCGCACCCGGTATAATATTTTCCGATGCTGATAATGTCATCCCCGATGTAGTTTGGGCTAGCAACGAAAGATTAGCTGCTTTATTAGATGAAGCCGGACATTTAACTGATGCGCCAGAATTAATTATAGAAGTACTTTCCCCAGGTACAGAAAATCAACGACGCGACAGAGAATTAAAACTAAAACTCTACTCAACAAGAGGAGTTCAAGAATATTGGATTGCTGATTGGCAAAAGCAAGAAATCCAAATTTATCGCCGGGAACAAACTACTTTAGAACTAGTTGCCACTTTGTTCGTTAATGATGACTTGAATTCCCCACTTTTACCAGGTTTTACTTGTTCCGTATCCCGAATATTTGCTTAATCAATTCATCTGTGAATTTAACCAAAATTTAATTAAAAGTAAAACTCCTAAATGTAGCGGATACAAAGGATAAAACCACTTATAAAACGGTTTACTCCTTCCCCCTTGTTCACCGTTATATAAAGCTAGTATTCCTACAGAAGCTATGCCAAACAACTCGACATAACTCCATTGATTAAGATAGATAAACAATAACCGATAGCCGATAAAAAAGAACCACCATTTGGCACTTTGTAAGTCAATAATTGACATCAAATAAATTATAATTAATCCCGAAATCCTCCCCTCAACCCGCAACAATTCTGCAACTACCATGAAAGCAATAACAATTAGAAACTTGAAAAACTTTGATTCAACTAATTTCGTGCAACGAATAGTTATTACTCCCAAAGCAAGTGTAAATAATATATTGAGTTCGCCATGTACAGAAAAAACTAAGTAGTAGAACTTCCCATAAATAGGTTGAGCAATAGCGCCCCATACTAATAGCCGAAAAATATATTTTTTGATATCAGATGTATATTTCTCTCCTTGCGCTGCTAACCATGCAAACAACGGAAAACTCAGCCTTCCTATGATAACAAAGATAGCCGCTTGGGGGAAAAACAATCTCCCCACATGATCGATAATCATTAGGGCAAAGGCTATCACTTTAATATCAAAGGAAGTGAGTTTTTTTAGATTTAAATTTACATCAGTTTCAGACATATATCGCAATCCTACATAATTTTTTAAACCGCAGAGACGCAGAGGACACAGAGAGAAGAGAGGAGGAGATGTAGGGTGCGTCAGAGCCTTAAATTTAGTATTCTTCGCCCAAAGCTTTAGTATCTGACGCACCCTACAAAGTTGAGTTAGTAGGATTGTTATAATTACCAATCTTCTCGCTTTGGCGATGAGTTAGTCCAATCATCTACATATTCGTAAGGAGGGATTTTCGGTTCTTCTACTTCTTCCTCTTCCGCTGCTGCTTCTTGATATTCTATTTCTGTTTCTGGTGGTGGATTTTGTGTTAAAGGTTGGACGACTTTCGCAATAGCATCTTGGACAAAAGCTTTGACAAATTCATCTTTTTTATTCAACTCAAATTGCCGTTGCACAACTTCCGAAATTCCTCCATCACCCCAATCTTGATTCTGACGAAAATACTCAATAAAACTCTTTCCGGCGATGCGGGTTAAATAAGCAGCACTTACACCTTGAATTGCTTTACCAACTAAATAAGTAGCAATATTTAATTGTAATGCTCTAGAAACTAATTCGATCGCACCTTTAACTATTCCCAAACTGGCGAGAGTTTTACCTAAAGAAAGCGCCAACTCTCTCCCCCGTTCCATATTCAAATCACAGCCATAAATCTTGCCAATTTCTACTACCATTTGGGCGTTTACTGCCGCAGCTGCTAACAAATCTACTACTGGCAAAGGTGTGACTGCAATTACTCCCGCGCTTATCCATTGATACCGTTCTACAACTTTATCAGCTTGACGGTGACGTTGAGCATCAATTATTTTTCTGGCTTCTTCTCCTAAACGTTGAGATTGTAATAAAATATTATCTGCCATTAAATCATCGCCTTCTGCCCGCAAAATGTTTGCTAAACGGCGAATTAATGGCATAACATCAGGTTCAGGTTGCATAATTTCCCCTGTTTCTAACTTGACTGTGCGGGGATTTGCTGACACAGTAATCACATCAGAAGTAGAAATAAAACTTCTGACTCTTTCCCGAAGTCGCGCCAAAATTCTTTCTTTATCTTCGTCGGTGTAAAGGTCGATTTTGTTCAAAATTAAAATATTGCGTTTACCAATTTCTGCCAAGGCTTTTAAGGGTACAAATTCTGATTGCAGCAGATCGTTTTCGACTACAAATAATAGTAAATCTGCCTCGGTTGCTAATTGACGGGCTAATTGTTCTCGTTCTGTTCCTGCAACTCCCGCTTCTAAAATTCCAGGGGTATCAGTAATTAAAATTTCCCGTTCTAAACCTTTTAATTTTAATTCGTAAGTTTCGCCAACTTCTGTGGTTCCCATTGGCGCACTAACTTTACCTACCATTCTGCCCATTAAGGCATTTATTAAGGAAGTTTTGCCCGATGAACCTGTACCAAAAATAACGACTTGTAGATTCCCTCTAGATAAATTAGTTTCAATTTCACGCGAACGAGAAAGTAAAGCTTGTCGGGAAACTTCATCTTCAATTTGTTTGACTTGCTTTTTGACGGCGCGGAGATTTTCTGCTGCTGCTTCGGTTTTTGCTTCGGGAATTTTAATTTGTGGTTTGCGGCGCTTTGGCTGATTTTGCGATCGCCAAAACATCACCCCATAATAAATAAAAACCGTAATCAGCAACGCCAGCAGCAATATCAGCAGCAACACTACCACATTAGCCAACAAAGGCGGCGCAGACCAAGCAATATTAATATAAAGCTGATAAATTGAGTTAACTAACCAAATCATCAGCCCCAAGACTACAGTAAGGGCAGCTACTAAAGCGAGAAGTTTAGGCAGTGACATGACAGAAACGGATATTTGCTTCTAAACACTAGCCTACACCGACAATGTTTATCTGTGTCTTTTAAAAAGGTAGAAAGAATTCCCGTAAATCGATCGATACAATAAAATCAATCAGTAATCCAAAGGCGAAAATATAAATATGTCGATCGCTACTGTAACAGAAACTTTCACTCTAGAAGATTTTCTCGCTAATCCACCCGATCGTCAAGAATGGGTAAACGGACAACTTGTGGAGACAACTGCGACAGTCAAACATAGCCGGATTCAGTCTAGGTTATCTTGTTATTGGGCAAATTACATCATTCAATCTTCACAAAGAGGAGAAACTTTAATTGCACTTCCTTGTCGAACTGTCAACCAAGGTCGTCGTCCCGATGTTTCCTATCTTACAGCGGAATTGCTAGCACAATTTGGCGAAGCTTCTGCCTTACCCCAAAGTCCACCGCTAATAGCTGAAATTGCAACTCCCACAGATTCAGCTGAAGATTTATTTGCCAAAGCTAACGAGTATTTAGAGTCAGGTTGTCAAGAAGTTTGGTTACTATTTCCTGAAAGTATTCGGGTTTTAATTATTACTCAAAATCAGACATTAGCGTTTAAATCCGGTGATGTAGTTAGTACTCAAATTGTGATGTTAGGATTTAGTGTTGCGATCGATGAATTGTTGAGGTGAAAGCAAAATGATAGCGGGTTTCTATGATGTCTAATTTTCAAGAGATGACGGTTGTTCAATTAAAAGAATTTCTTTCTGCCCATAGAAATGATGATGAAATGTTTAGTGCAGCTTTGGAGAACTTTTGAGTCGTAATCCCGATCGCCAACGTTATCCAGCCGATATGTCTACCGAAGAAATTGGGCAAGTTATTAGCGAAAAAATTGAGCAAATTAGAAAGAAATAAGCTCATATTCTGGTTTCATGCTTTTATGCTCGATTGGGCGATCTTACTTAGGGAAATGTTTCCATCCCTGATGTTCTAAATAGTTGATAGTAGTCTGTAAAAGCGCCATATTTGCCTGCTGCCAAGCGGTTACAGACGCTCCCTCCACCAGATGATTGGGTGAACGTGCATCATTTTCTGGATTAAAAAAACTAATCCCGATGCTTGCAAGAATCCCAATTTCGCCAGTCATTTCAACGGTAAGAGAAAAATGGCTGGCGGCATTAGCATCTTGAATATGTATCCAGATCGTTTCCTGCCCAGCAAATGGTGGGGCTGGGTGCCAGATATATGAACTGCGTATAATCCCATCCGGGTCAACAATACCCCACGAATCCGAAGCGGTTACACCCAATGGCAGTGCCAGCCGATTCCATCCCTTGTGGGAGGTTTGAATAGATTTTAAAGACCAAGGCTCCTCAGAATCAGTATGCTGCTCAAGCAGATGTTTAATGGTTTCGGTAGCTTTGTCGAAATTACTTGCTGATATATCTGAAGATACCTGAAAGCTTTCCGTTTCAGTGTCTGGATGCTCAAAAACGAAAGGGGAGATTTCCACCATCCAATATTCTGGTAGCCAGAGTTGGGTCAGGTATGAAAATCCCTGTATGGATTGTTGAAGTGTATCATCTAGTGTTGCATCCTCATCGCTCCAGTAAAATGTATCCAGACAATTATTATCTCTAAAAATAATATCAATCCCCTGGTCGTGAATATCAATCATGCGCTTCATTAACCGACCTCCTATTTAGGATCTTTGCCATTGGTTATAGTTATCACGAACTAGACGGTGCGATGTCCCATTTTCAACGATTAGATCGATCGCATGGGTTGTAGATGCACCAGCCCAGTTTTGCGTGTTTAAATTTTCCAGCAGTCTGTTGAGTTGATTTTCTGTCTTACGATTCAACGGCTGCCCATCACTTTGACGGGTGATAGTTGTGATTTTATCAAGGGTTGCTGGGTTAATTGTTGTATGTGTCATGGTGCCTTTCTTATTAGTTGTTGTCCCGCTGATGAGATTTTGATCAATGGAACAGTAGATGGTTGCATTGTAAGTATTGCCATCCGCTGGATTAACGTTAGCAAATTTTGCCAGTGCTGCTGTTACCTGTCCCGTAAAGTCCGTATAACTTTTAATAGGCTGACGTATCGTTTTTACCTCTGTTTGTGAAGTTCCATGCTGCAAATCGGCTGTCTGAGGGGTACCTGGAATTTGGGTTTCATCTACGTTGACGACTCCAGCAATATTTTGTGCAGATCTCAACTCATTGATTTTATCCACAACATTAAGTGCATTCTGATTCACGTTTACACTTGCCAGCCACTCTTTAAACCCTGGTAAATTTCCTGCGTCGTGGCGAGCTTTCATCTCCCTCAATATAACTGGAAAATCGACTCCTACAGGGATATTGCGATTTGCTTTCTCAGCGGCAACTGGTGGTGTACTTAGGAAGTTATGGAGAGACTGAAATTCTTGGGTATAAAGAGAAGCAGACCTTGCCTGGAGATTAACTCTATCATCTGCTTCAAAAATTACTCCTCCTGGATCTGGATCTGGATCTGGTCTTTTCAGGTAGTCTAATACTCGGAAAAAACTCAAAGAGTTAATGTCTACAGGAGAGTTATCTGATTTATAGCGTAGCATTTGGATCATCTTTGCCTGTATCGGTTGCACAGCCCCACCATTCTGCTGCACCACATGAGTCAACTCATGGGCAATCAACTCCTGCCCCCCGCGACTCCCAGGATTATATTCCCCCTGCCGAAAGAACACATCTTGCCCCGTCGTAAATGCCCTTGCTTGAACCGATCGATTCAACTGATCCGCCTGTGCATCCGTGTGAACCTTCACTCCACTAAAATCTGCCCCCATCGCCTGCCCCATTGACCTTTGCAGACCTGCCTCCAACGGCTGTCCCCCACCTCTAGCACTATTAATCGCAGTGTCCAAATCCGTCGAAGCTTCCCCTCCCCCAATCGCGTCCCCTTGCTTTTGGATTAACTTAGCTTGGATGTCTTCCTCTTTTGGTTCTTCCATCCGTTGCAGTGCGGAAATCTCTGGTTTTGCCTGCACTTCCTCTTCTTTATCTTCTTCCTGACGCTGTACCGACTGTCCTTGAGTTGACTGACCAGAAGCAGGTGCATTGATCTGTTCTACCACCTTCGCTGCTACCGAATCTGCCTCCTGTTCATATTTATCCCCAGGCTGCCCAATGGTCAACTTTGCCTGAATGGGTGACACTGGATGACTTTGGGGATTTGTTTCCTGAAACGTTCTCTGTACTAAATCCATCCCCTCGTTACTTGCTGTTTCTGACGACTCTTGCGGGGATTGCTGCTGTTCACCTTCTCGATCGCTCTTTTGCTCCAGCTTAGTTTGTATCGGTGCATTTCCCTTTGCATCAGCGCTATGAATCGGAATACCAATAAGGTTGAACCCGTTCCGCGAAGTCCTTTCCTGTCTCTGCACCAAGAGATCGTTCATTTTGGCTTGCAACACACCCAATCTTTCCTGTTCTTCAGGTGCGATCGTGCCACTCTTTTCCTTTAGCTGAAGTCCATTGGCTTCAAATTTGTTTTGATTGAAAGCTTCGTTCTCGATTTCCTCTTGGGTGGCAGGTTTTTGAGTTTCCGGTTGTGCTTGAATCGCAAAGGGGCGGGGAGCAAACTGAGAGCTTTGTTGCTGAGTTTGAGGATGACTGGCGGAGGATTTCTGGGTTCTCTGATGCAGCATATTAAACTTCGGTTGGCTGGTGGGTTACTATTCTGGCTCTTCGGTTGTTACTGTGCTTTCCCAAGTGAGCTAAAAAATGTTCTTTAGCTGTCTTTAGTGGATTTTTCTATATTAACCAATAAGTTTATCTCCACTAAGAGGATGTTTGAAAAGCAGGACTTACGCATTGGTAGTGGGTGTGGTGGAATGGTGCGTTACGTTAGTACTAACGCACCCTACACATAGAGGCTGACTTCCTAAATTTATAACCAAAATCCACTAAACCAGACTTAAAAATGTTTTTTAGCCGTCTTTAGTGGATTTTTTCCTATTAATCAATAACTTTAAATGAACTAAGGCTTCACCACATTCTTTCCATTAACATTCTGCGCTTTACCTTGCTTCACTCTTGCTTGATAAACTAAAGCAGCTATGTCTGCACGAGTGGCATTTCGATTTGGATTTAATACATTTGTATTGGGATAATTCACCACAATTCCTGCTTGGGTAGCCGCTGCAACTTTTCTCCTCGCATAGTTCGGAATTTGGGCGGCATCTTTATATTTTTGTTTTAAAATTTGATCGGCATTAGCGGGTTCTGGTAAATTCAAACCGCTAGCTAAAGCGACGATCGCTTGCACTCTCGGAATTTGTAATTTTGGTCGGAAACTTTGGTCTGGAAAACCTGCGATAAACTCGCTTCCACTTGCTTTTTTAATCGCTGGAGCCGCCCAAAAACTATTAGTAACATCTTTAAAGTTTATAGTTTCGCTAGTAATTTTCGTCCCCAAACCTTTCTCTAAAATTGCGGCGAACTCTGCACGAGTTACTGGTTGATCTGGGCGAAAATATCCAGCAGGAAAACCACTAATTACTCCTTGTCTTTGTAACCCTAAAATATAAGGAGCGGCCCAATAGTTACCGGGAATATCTACAAATTTAATCGGTTGTGGTGCTTTCGCTATTGGTTTTGCTGGTGTTGGTACGTCTGGTACAGCTTTCGGTTGCAGTGGAATAGCTGGAGTTCTTGGTGCAGCTGGTGTTTCCACTACTTGAGGTGCAGGTATCGGAACGATCGCAACTCCCCCTGGTACATCAGGTTGAACAACTTCAGGAACTACACCTAACCTATTTACATTTCTTCGTGGATCGACAACTACGACTCTGTTTTCAGTTGTCCCATCAGTGCCTTCTCTAACCGCTCTCCTTTCCCGATCGACTGCACGATTCGCCAACCAAGGTAAAATTAATCTTGGTGTCAACAAAGAACTTCTTGGGCTAGGAGAAACTTGAGCAGGCGTTGTACTTGTTAAACTCCAATTAATTGGCTTTCTACTTATACTCCAAAAGAAAATACTGCCGATCGATAGCAAGGCAACCAAAACTGCAACAAATTCATCAAACCCTAAAGGCTCTTTTTTCGCTGATTTAGGTTCTGGGCGCTGTGATTCTGTCATCTTGATTACCCTCTACACGGCAACTTTGATTTAAATTAAACCACAGTTGCGAAAACTGGAACCGCATCTTTAGATTGATTTTCGGTATCAAAATGTTTATCTAAAATTTCCGGCACAACACTTGCATCAATGCGACGATAAGGAGTTTTATCTGGCATCACAATATTTGGCCCTGCCTTACATTGTTTCATACAGCCTGTGCCTTTGACAATTACTTCTTGTTCCAAATTGCGATCGCGCAACCCTTCCGCTAACGCCTGAGTAACTTCCATCGCCCCCCGCTTGCAGCAATCAGACTTCTGACACACTAAAATACAAGCTGGCTTTTTCTTTGACTGGGAAACTTTTGCCTCTAACGACACTATTTGCGTTTGTACCCCCGCCTTCAGCCTAATTCTATAAGCTTTCAGCTTCACTGCCCCCGTCTGTGTATCCAGTTTCCGTTCTCCACAAACTTCGATCCAATCTCCAGGTAGTAAAACTTGTCCTAACCCAGCCCTTGCCTCTTTAGACAGTTTAATCCAAGATTCCCCCTCTACTGTCTCCAGTCGCAACAACTTAATCTGATAACCATCCTCCAGCACAAAGCCGACAAACCGTCCTTGGAGGCAAAACTCGGTTACTTGACAATTTTTCTTACCCATTTTTTCCCTTAACCTCTAATGTCAACAACAACACAATTGCCAAAAAATATCAGTTTTTAATTATGATTTTAGCTCCCAGCAACGGTTCAACTGCACGACTAACTCGCTGCGAGGTGCTGTCAATTGCTTGATGACGCACCACAATTGAATCGCCGCTAAGGGGCTATTTATTTCGACTTCTAAGCTGCCATTGCCATTACAACAGCAGGGAATCTCTAAACTTTGTAGTCGGCGGTAGACTTGCCATCGATCGCAACGGCACACCGCCACTACCTGTGAATCTGTGGGATTTATACTCGATTGCTCCATCCGAGCTTCCAACCTAAATGAAATAAATTCTCAATATTCAAACCTGATTCTACTTATACCCTGTTTCGGCCTTTTTGTCACCTAATTGACAGAAATTTTCAAATAATTTTTAAATTAGCTATTGGGAATAGGAAACAGGGAATAGGAAACAGGGAACAGAGAACAGGCTTGAGTTGGTAGCTTCACACAGCCTTTACAAAACTCTTAGTAAGCTGGCAATACTATCTACAGCATCAAGCGATCGAATTTCTGCCAAAGCTTGACGGAAATTGCCTTCGCGGACATCGTGAGTCACAACCACAATTTCGGCTAACTCTCCTTGAAAACCTGTTTGCACAACCGATTCCAAACTAACACCATGATTGCCGAAAGAAGTTCCCAGGTGTCCTATAACACCTGGGTTGTCATTTGTCAAGAAACGAGCGTAAAAACGGGTAACGAGTTCTTCCATCGGCGCAATTTGGCAATAATGCTGATGGGTGCAAGCTAAGAGAGGATGGAGGTTAGGGGTTGGGGGTTGGGGGTTGGGGGTTGGGGGTTGGGAAACTGTTTTCAGGATAGAGGCTATGTTTAGAATATCGGAAACTACGGCGCTAGCGGTTGGGCCTGCACCTGCACCTCTACCGTAGAACATGACTTGACCGATCGGATCGCCTTCGACGAAAATAGCATTGTAAACACCGCTGACACTAGCTAAAGGATGCTGTTTCGGCACTAAAGTCGGATGAACTCGCACTTGTAAAAGTTCTGGTTCTGATGGTGCAACAGTCATTTGTTTAGCAACAGCGAGTAACTTAATCACAAAACCCAACTTTTCGGCATAAGAAATATCTGCCGCACCAACTTTGGTAATTCCTTCGTGATAAACTTCATCCAGTTTGATGCGTCCGCCATAAGCCAAAGAAGCGAGAATAGCAATTTTATCAGCGGCATCAAATCCTTCTACATCAGCTGTAGGATCGGCTTCAGCGTAACCTAACTTTTGAGCATCGGCTAAAACATCAGCAAAATCAGCACCTTCATTTTGCATCCGGGTGAGGATGTAGTTAGTCGTACCGTTGACAATGCCTGTAATTGCTTGAATGCGGTTAACGCCTAAAGTTTGCTTTAAAGGTTGAATGATGGGGATACCGCCGCCGACTGCTGCTTCCAACATCACGTAAACGCCTTTTTCGTTAGCAGCATCGTAGATTTCTTCAGCGAAACGGGAAATTACGGCTTTGTTAGCGGTAACGACGTGCTTCCCGTGAGCAATAGCTTTGAGGATTAGCGATCGCGCAGGTTCCAGGCCACCCAAAAGTTCTACCACAATATCAACTTCTGGGTCTGTAGCGATCGCTTCCAAATCAGTAGTCAGAATGTCCTTAGATATTTGTACATCACGGGGTTTCGAGATGTCGCGCACTCCCACCCGATAGATTTCCAATTCTTGCACCAACGGGTGACGACCTTCTGGAGAGAGCAAAATTTCCGCCGTTCCCGTTCCCACCGTACCTAGTCCCAGTAAACCAATTTTAAAACTCACGCTTTCTAACCTGTTCTGACTAAACCTTTCCACAACCATTGTGACATTTGTCGCGTTAACCGAGACACTTTGAGAAAAAATTGTCTATAGCAATTCTCAATCAATCATCAAGTAACTTCTCTGTGTTTCTCCCCTTTGTGTCCTTCGTGTCCTTCGCGTCTAATTCGCTATCACGAATCGCTGCGCTAACGTGGTTCAAAAAAAATATTTTTCAACAATCAAATAGAACTACTAACGCAAGTTGCTAGTTATTTACATAAAGGTACGTTGTTGGGCTTTAGCCCTCTTATGCCACGTTTCCTAAGAGAGCTAAAGCCCAACAACGTACAAAGAATCAGACTAATCTTATAACTAGCAACTTGGGTTACTATATTCTTGGCTCACCGGGCGAAAAATCAGTAATAGGTTTAATAATTACACTGTTAGCTATTGCGGCATTTAGTTGGCGATCGTCCACAGTAATTAAAGGACAATTTAAGTTTAATGCTAAAGCGATATACAGAGAATCATAAATTGCTAATTGGTGAGCCAGACCAATTTCAAATGCGCGAGGTAGCAACTCTTTAATAGGTACAATTTGCAACGGTAAATCTAACAGATCAATAATAAATTGTTCAGCATCCTCCTGTGACAACCCTTGAAACCGGACTTTCTTCCAAAAAACATTAACAGATTATATCAAGCAAAATTCCGGGACATATAACTCATCACCTCGATCCATCTGAGCCAACAAAACTCCTACTTCTGCTGTGTAAGGCTCGGTAATAAAATACTGAATTAGTACACTAGTGTCAATTACATAAATTGTCATTAGCTGTCTCTATCTTCACGTAACATTTCCCAAGTTGATTTAGCTCCTGGTGGAGGTGTCCAACGATGGCGATCGATCGAGTCAAGAATCTCCTTTAAAGAGCGCTTTTTCACTGGTTTTTGGGTTGGCTGCCAGTGCTGCAACCGCTCATCTACTAAATCATAAACTAAAGTCTTAAATTCCTCGATCGTCAAATCAGAAACTCGTTTTTCCCCCATTTTCCCTAACTCCTTTTTTCTAGAGATAATTTACCAATTGAATTTCCTCATTCTAGCAATACAATTAGCTTGCCAACAACTACGCCAATCAAAATAGCAATCATCCCTAAAACCACCAAAATTCCCCAGATTCCGCGCTTGAGCAACTTACTTTGGCGTTGTTGCTCTTTCTCCATATTTTCTAACTTTAACTTCAGGAGTTCTTGTTGGCGAATAGTCTCTCCCAGAGATGCTAATTGATCTAAAACTTGCGCTTCTTGAACTTGCACTCCCTGGAGGACTTTTTCAACTTCTGACATTGCCTGTTCAACTAATTTTGATTGAATTTTAGCGATTAATTCCTGAGATTCTGCAAGTTGCTGTTTGGTGATTTTCTGTGTTTCTTCAATGCGGGATGCTTCATTTTGCAAAATTTGGCACTTTTCTTGAGCATTCTGATTAAAATGATCGGTGATTTGACTTAAGTGATCGCTAACATTATAATACTCTTGTCGCAACCTTTCTAAACCCTCCCTTCCGCCTACTTCTTTAATCACAGAAACCACATCTTCCCGCAATTCTCCTATTTCTAATTTAACCTGCCTAACTTCTTGCAATATAGCTTCATTTTTGATAGTTATTCCAGAGACATTTCCCCTAGCTGCTTCCACTTCCCGCCTAATTTCTTGCAGCTGAGTTTTAGATTCAACTAAATCCCTACGAGCATTTTGAATATCTTGATTTAAAGTTGCCAATATTTCAGGATCGCCTACTTCATCTACCGCAGACTTAACTTTCTCTTCCATCCGCTCTAAATCTTTGATTCGGATTTCTACATTAGCACCCAATTTCTGAATTCGCCTTACCTGTTTCTGAGCATCCCGAAGCAATTGTTCTACTTCTAACTTATTATCTAAAGCACTAGAAATTTCCCCCTGTACTTCTCTAACTTGGTTGAGAATTTCATCAGCTTTAGTCACACCTTCACTAGCTTTAGTGATTCCCTCAGTGATTTTTTGCCAGAGTTTTTCCAAATTTTTAATAGTATCCAAATCAGTTTCAGCCACAATAGCACCTCTGTATTTATTTAACTAAAGGTTGGGAAAAGGTCGATCGATAAAAGCCTGACACAATAAAGATAACAAAGAGCCTGACTTTTCTGCTATTTCGGGAAAAGGATAATCATTCTGCCAAGGTTTTCCTAATTTTATCCGCACTCTTGCTGCTTCATAAATCAGATTTTTATTTTCTAAATTTTGAGCAATACTAGTAAGTAAACGTTGATATTCTTCCGGGTTATTTTCTTGTAATTCAAACGCCAAATCAACCGCTTCCCAAGAACGGTGCATCGCCCTAAGCAGCAAACAACGTAGGGAAATATTATTATTCGGAATTTGCTCTAATTCTCTGGGCAAACTAGCAGAATGATTGCTCAATTCAGCAATAGCTTTTTGTTCCCATCGGGAAAGTTCTTCACCCGCAACACCAGCTAAGTCTAAAACTAAGTAAGTGTCAAAAAAAGGCTTGCCTTTGGCACAGCTTGCCAGTAATTCCTGTTTTTTATTTTCCGCATTATTGCGAATTTCACTGATATCATTATCACTGGCGATTTCGGCTATCCAAGTAGCAGCAGATTGAGCATCAATCCTTCGGCAACATTGAAAATAATCATCACCAATTCGTTCTAATTCTTGGCTAGTTGCAACTATTAATAAACGCGATCGAGGGCGAGTAAGTAGGGTATACCATTGTAAACTTTCTTGCAATGAAGGTTTACCAGTACCAGCGAAGATTCCAAAAGCTACACAAGCTTCAAATTCTCGCCCTTTTGCTTGTGCGGCGGGGAAAATTTCTAGGTTATTAAACTTGGGAAAAATGCGATCGCAACAAAGCACCTTCACCCGATTAGCTGACAACCGCAAAAAATACCTTTCTCTCCCCTCCTCTTGCACCGAAGAATTCAATAAATGTAAAAACTCTAAAGCTTGTTCTTGGGAAGAAAACTTAACTAAACTAACTGATTCCCCCAACTCAAAAGCATTATTTGGATCGGAAGTTTCGGGAATTTCTTGATGTCGATTGCGAAACGGTTCGGCAAATTTCAAAAATTGATTAGCAAACTCTAAAATGCGTCGAGAATTTCGGTAGTTGTACAAAAGTTTAACCGAATCACCCAGTTCTAAATGACCCCAAATATATAAATCTGTCGGTTTAATCTTTTGATTTAAATCTCCCAAAAACCAGAGATAAGTCGGATATCCCTGTTTTTCCCAAGCTTCCCGTACAGCTAGCAAAGCTTGCAACTCAGCTAAGAGAAAATCTTGCGCTTCATCAACAATCAAAATTGTAGGTTTATCAGTTAAAAGTGGTAATGGTGGTTTTCTTTTAAGCTCTCTAGCAGCATCCAAGCGACAAAGGCTATTACCTAATTTTTCTTTCCACTTGTTTGGTTTTATCCTCTCCTCAAGCTCTTTAATACGTTGTTGGTTGGCTTTATAAATTGGACTGCGATTTCTCAGGGTATTTTCCTGATTTAAAATGAAAGCTTGATACAATAAAACATCATCTGAATATGAGATAACTTCTCTAGAACTAATCAGTTGTGAATCTGGAATATGAGGATTGTCTAATCTCCATAAAACCTCTGATTCTTGCTCTGGTGTAGCGAGACGAGAATGCAATTTAGGATCTACCTTTGCCAAAAAATCGCGAAATGTTCCCAGCCAAAAACCTTCGGGATTTAGCTCTAATATCTGCTTAATTTCCGCAAATTTTGCTACGTCTTGGCAGAGTGCTTCTGGTACAATTAACATAGTGTTACACTCATGTTCCCAGTACATTTCACAAGCTTTTAAAGCAGCGCAAACTGTTTTACCTGTTCCGGGCGCACTTTGAACGATCCATGCTTTATTATTTGTCGAATGAGGCGTTAATCCAGAGAGTACTTCTTGCTGGTAAGATGTTAGTAAAGGGGAGTATCGATAGCCGCCGCCATAGACAAAGTTATACCAAGTGTCTTCTGCTTCTTGTTTCCAATCAGAATCAGAAATATTGGTTAGTGGAACTTGATAAGTAGGATTATTTTTGAGGGGAGTTCCATCAGGATTGAGAAGTTGTTCTACTGCTAAAGGTTCATCGCAGTTGGGATTGTCAAATAAATTATCATAAATATCTTTCCGCAACCCCGCCTTAATTACTAAAATATTATCTCGATCGACTCGTTCCCAGATAACGCGCACATCTCCCAAGCGAGTTCGCCGCCAATGGGAAAATCCCTGTAAGCTAATAGTATCTAGGTGGTCGTCTTGACTTACGTTTAAGCGGCTAATGATTTTGCAGACTTTGCGGAAATCCTCATGGGAGAGTTTTTGAATTTCCCGAAACGCCGCCCGAATAATTTTGACTGGCATATACAGAAGAGTTGCATTTATAGATCTGTTCCCTAGCAGAAAAATTAAGTACGTATTTGGTAACAAAAATTTACAAAATTCCCCTAAACTCAGATCTGGCAGCAATGGAGGTTCTACCTCCTTTACCTCGTGACCAGGTTCAATGGAGGTTCTATCTCCTTTACCTCGTGACCAGGTTGAACCTGGTCACGAGAAACAGAGGCTCCGCCTCTTGGTGCTGTGATCTCAGTAACAGAGTTGTAGGGTGCGTCAGATCATAGATTTGAATGGGAGAATCGGGATTGTAGCCTAGCCACGCATCCTACAAAGTCCTGTAGCTAAAAAAATAGGGTAGGCAACGCCCACCCCAAAAAAAGCTGAGAGTTAAAAAACTAAAAATTAGTAGGTTTCTACGTGCCAGCGGTGTTCTTTTTTGAGTTTCTTTTGGTAATCGGCCCAATTTACATCGAACTTACCAGCTGCACCGGACATACCTTCGTCGATACCGCCTTCCATACCTTTCAAACCGCAAATGTAGGTGTGGGTGTTGGGTTTTTGCACCAAATTCCAAAGTTCATCAGCGTTTTCCGCAATCCGGTCTTGGATGTACATTTTGCCACCTTTGGCGTTCTTTTGTTCGCGGCTGATGGCGTAGGTGAGACGGAAGTTATCTGGGAACTGAGCTTGTAATTCTTCCAATTCCTGCTTGTACAGGATGTTGGGAGTATAAGCGCAACCAAAGAACAGCCAAGCTAGACCCTCGAATTTATAATCTTCGTGCTGTTCCTTAAACATCCGCCACAGGAAAGCACGGAAAGGAGCAATACCTGTACCAGTAGCCATCATGATCACATTGGCTTTTGGGTCTTCAGGTAAAAGCATTTCCTTACCCACTGGCCCTGTAATTTTCACCTCATCACCCACATTCAGTTGAGTGAGGTAGGTGGAGCAAACGCCGAAAACTTGTTCTCCGGTTTCTGGGTGCTTGTAAACTAGTTGGCGCACGCAGAGGGAGACAGTCTGATCATCTAAGTCATCGCCGTGACGAGTAGATGCGATCGAATATAGTCTAAGTTTGTGAGGTTTGCCGTCTTTATCGGTTCCCTCTGGGATAATACCGATACTTTGACCTTCGAGATACCGCAAATCGCCCCCTGACAGGTCGAACTTCAGGTGACGGACAGTTCCTTCTCCACCCTCGCGGACTAACTCTTCATTTGACAGACATTTGCCGACAAAAGGAGCATTGGGACGGTAAATATTAACCGGAATGTCCTTTTTCTCTTTTTCCTTCGCTTGAGTCATTGGCTTGGTTTCTTTCTTCTCTTGCTGGAGTCCATTGCTTGTCTCCGGCGCGGAAGTTCCATTCCCTTGGTCAAGAGCGCTTAGAGGTCGAATGCTGACAATTTGACCGCCCAGGCGTGTGATCCGCCGCATTTCTTCATTCATGCGGTTGTAGGGCACAGTGATAAACACGCTGCCACTGCGACGAATGGGGTAGTTCATTTGGTCAGTTGCTTCGTTCTGCTTTAAACCCACCACTTCGTAAACAAAGACGCGGCTACCAGATTGTGTGTTGGCAGCACCACCAGCTGCGCTTGGATTGTACATTGCTTCGATCTCTCCGAACTGAACATAAATTTGCTGCTGCTGCAACGTGCCCTTTGCACCACATGACAGTTCTCACGCCCAATTTTTTGGGTGTTGAACTAGACCTGAGAAATTGCAGTAATTTATAGTTTAAGGCTATGACCACAGTTCTAAAACCAAAGGCATGGAAAAATCCGGCTCCAGATTCTCCTTCACCCTACAAGGTAAGTTTGTTAAAGAATGTTACTAGCGAAGCAGTTTCACATTTTTTTTAGAAAAAATGCACAACAACCCTTAGCATAAATACTGAGCTAGATGATTCCACTTTGTTTATGCCTTGTAGAGGTAATCCCACTCTGGTAAGATATTCCAGTAATAGTAGTATTAAATACTTACTTGAAGGCTTGAGTCTTCCCTTGGGGGCAGATGCCAGACTGCTTCTGTTGGATTGGTAAGGGCTGCTTTTTTTTAAGTAGGCTTTTCCAGTCAACCGGGATGACTTAGTAGGCTGTAATTTAGCTCGAAGTTTTGACCCAGTTAGTAAAGAATCTTAAATCGAAAGAGGGAAGCTATGACCAAAAAGCCGGATCGCGTGGTGCTAATTGGTGTCGCCGGGGACTCCGGGTGTGGAAAGTCAACATTTTTGCGCCGTATCACTGATTTGTTTGGCAAGGAGTTTGTCACGGTAATCTGTCTGGATGATTACCATTGTCTGGATAGAAAGCAGCGCAAGGAAACGGGGATTACTGCACTCGATCCGAGAGCCAATAATTTCGATCTGATGTATGAGCAGATCAAGGCGCTCAAGAGTGGCGAAACAATCAATAAGCCGATTTACAATCACGAAACCGGCTTGATTGATCCACCAGAGTTAGTTGAGCCAAATCATGTTGTGGTGATTGAGGGGCTGCATCCTTTGTTTGATGAACGGGTGCGATCGCTCATCGACTTCAGTGTATACCTCGACATTAGCGAAGAAGTCAAGATTGCTTGGAAAATTCAACGCGATATGTCGGAACGGGGTCACACTTATGAGGACGTACTCGCTGCGATCAATGCTCGTCGCCCTGATTTTAGCGCTTACATCGAGCCGCAAAGAGAGTTTGCTGATGTGGTAATTCAGGTATTGTCTACTCAGTTGCTCAAAGACGATAAGGAAGGCAAGATTCTGCGGGTACGCTTGATTCAGAAAGTTGGTGTAGAAGGTTTTGAGCCTGCTTACCTATTTGATGAAGGTTCAACTATTGATTGGATTCCCTGTGGCAATAAGCTGACTTGCTCCTATCCCGGAATTAAAATGCACTATGGGCCAGATGCTTATTATGGTCATGAGGCAGAAATTCTGGAAGTTGATGGACAATTCGAGAATTTGGAACAGGTAATCTATATCGAAAACCATCTGAGTAAGACTTCCACCAAGTATCACGGTGAGTTAACCCACCTGTTGTTACAACACAAGGAATATCCTGGTTCTAACAATGGAACTGGTTTGTTCCAAGTCTTGACAGGTTTGAAAATGCGTGCTGCTTATGAACGGTTAACTGCTCAAGAAGCAAAAATTGCTGCTACAGCTAATCGGTAAGATGTAGAACTAGTTACAGGTTTTGGGGGGGCAGAAGTGTCCCCATTTTTTTTGGCTATCTTCACATTTTGCACTTGTGCTTTTAGCCCGCCTGCCTTATCAATTCGCTTTTCTTATAGCTTAAGTCCACGCTCAGTGGACTGAAAGCTTTTTAATCAGGACTTACGCAAAGCCTCTATTTGTAGGGTGTGTTAGTGCTAACGTAACCCACCATCCCACCATATTTAGAGTTACTGCGTAAGTCCTGTTAATCCTAAAAACCAGCGCCAAATGCGATAATTTGCTCTACTGTGAGGTCTAAATCTGGAAAGAATTGAGAAGGTTCTGCGATCGGTACTATAATTCCATTGACTAACTCGTATTCTTGTCCGATTAAATTGGTCCGCTCGAGAATCTGTGCCAAAGCAGTTAGACTGCTGTTTAAGGAATTTGTCGCTGAATTTTGCCATTAAGATTTAAGTCCCCTTGTAAATGGGGACTTATTAATTGAGTCAAATAATTGCTAGAGTGAAAGTCCAAAGGTATATTTTGGAGTTAAATTTTCCCGCCTATTCGGTTCGCTCTCACCCTTTTTGCACCAAACCACAGTGCTAGCTAAATTTTCTGGTAAATTAAGTCACTTATTGTCTTATTGGCAACGTCCCAACAATTCGCCAATCAGCTATAGACCCGTAATTTTAGCAAGTATTGGTGTAACAGCATTGATACTTGGGTTACGACAAGGGGTGACTCTTTCGTTACCAGGAATCAGGTTAGCATTAAAAATGGAGGCGTTGGAGTTAGGAACTTACGATCAGTTTGTGCGATTAGCCACGCGATCGACTAATCTAGAATCCGACTCGGCAAAAAAAGCCGATCCACGTTTATTAGTAGTAGCAATCACCGAACAAGATATCCAAAATCTTGGTCAATGGCCGATTCCTGATGGGAAAATGGCTCAGTTACTTAGGGTACTGGAAAAACATAAACCTCGTGTAATTGGTTTAGATATATATCGAGATTTACCAGTAGCACCGGGACACGATAAGTTAGTAAAATATTTGGGAAAAAGCGATCGCTTAGTAGCCATTTGTAAACTAAGTGACTCCAACAGTCCCGGAGTCGCACCTCCTAAAGCATTATCTCCTAAACAAGTAGGCTTCAGCGACTTAATAATTGACACAGATGGAGTAATTCGCAGAGCCTTATTATTTGCGAGAAAAGAACAGGGAAAATGCACCACATTTTCGGCTTTTAGTTACCAATTAGCCAGTAGATATCTTGCCTTTGAAGGTATTGAACCTTTCAAAGCAACATCAGCGGGAGAGTTAGGATTTCGCAGCCGCAAAACAGCGGCAAAGGGAACAAAAATTAAGCCTGTAGTTTTTCTGCCGTTAGATGCTAATGCGGGTGGTTATCAAGGCGTAGATGTGGGTGGTTATCAAATTCTGCTCAAATATGATTCAGCGGAAAATGTGGCGCGACAAGTCACCCTAACACAAGTTTTAAATGAGCAAGTTCCAGAGGAATGGATACGCGATCGCGTCGTGTTGATCGGTGCCGTAGCTGCCAGCATTGACGACGCATTTTATACACCTTATAGCGCTGCCCAAACCCAACAACATAAAATGCCAGGAGTGGTAGTTCATGCTCAAATTGTCAATCAAATTATTAGTGCAGTTTTAGATGGTCGTACTTTACCCTGGTATTGGCCTGATTGGGTAGAAGGTTTATGGATTTGGAGTTGGGCAATAATTGGCGGCGTGGGTGCTTGGAAACTCCGTCATCCCCTGGTTTTAGGATTTTCGGGAATTGCCGCTTTTGGGGTTTTAAGTAGCGTTTGCTATGGTTTTTGGTTGGATTCTGGATGGGTTCCTTTAGTTCCAGCAGCATTAAGTATGGTGACTACTGGCGGAACAGTAGTAGTAATTGCTGCTTACCAAATGCACCAAGAACGAGAAAAAATACTCAATTGGGTAAAAGAACGAGAAGAAACAATTGCCCTTTTATCCACCATGTATAAAGGTAATCTTACCACTAATCAACCAAATTCTCAGACTACTGAAATCGAAAAAACTGCGGCGACTGTCCCGATCTGCTCTGCTAAAAATATTAGTGCATTTTCTGCTCAATTTAGTGAGCGTTATCAAATTATTAAAATTTTGGGACAAGGTGGTTTTGGGAGAACTTATTTAGCCAAAGATTTGCAGAGTCCAGAGGGTTCAATTTGTGTAGTTAAACATTTAATGCCAGCCAGAAGAGATACTAAATTTTTAGAAGTGGCGCGGCGTTTATTTCAAACAGAAGCGAGAATTTTAGAAGTGTTAGGGCAGCACGAGCAAATTCCGGCATTGATGGATTATATCGAAAAAGAAGGTGAGTTCTATTTAGTAGAAGAATATATTCCCGGAAACCCGCTGAGTGAAGAATTGTATGTGGATCGACGGTGGTCAGAAACGAAAGTGTTCGATTTACTAGAAAATATTTTGCCGATTTTAGATTTTATTCATCAACATCATGTAATTCACCGGGATCTGAAACCGGGAAATATTATTAGACGTACTTCAGATGAAAAATTAGTGTTAATTGATTTTGGTGCTGTGAAACAAATGTTACCAACAGAAGGTGGGAAAACGGAAAGTCAAACGGTGGCGATCGGTACGAGAGGATATGCGCCTCCAGAACAATTAGTGGGACATCCGCGCCCAGCAAGCGACCTTTACGCATTGGGAATGATTTGTATTCAAGCACTGACAGGAATTCAACCCCATGATTTATTGTTACTGCAAGATCTGGAAACGGGGAATTTGAATTGGCGACATTTAGCTAGGATTAGCGAGGAGTTGGCCCAAATTTTGGATCGGATGGTGCAGTATCATTTTAGCGATCGCTATCAGTCGGCGTTAGCTGTACTGACCGATCTGCAAAAGATCGATCGTTCTAAGCTGAATCAAACCACGATAGAAGCTAATTTTAACGAAAAAACTGCCGTTCTACCCACCACAGAATCAGATCCCACCTCGATAGTGCCGGGGTGGAATCATTTCCCAGCTAACAACCAATCAAAGAACGCCCAAGAACAACTAGATAATCATCCGACAAAGCTCGATCGAGAAACCAACAAAAGCTGAGGTTTTATGGTCGATACTCTGTGGCACAATGAAAAACGATTGGGTCATTAGTCATTTGTCATTGGTCATTAGTCATTTGTCATTGGTTATAACAAAGGACAAATGATGGAATTTGCCAAAGATTCATCTAAAAAATTATCTCCATCACAAATGACTAATGACCAATGACGCATGACAAATGACCAATGACAAATTGAGCACTTTTGAGGGAACCGCGTTGAGTCCGACTGCTACAGCGAGCACAAATAATATTAAACCAGCCACGAGACGGGTAGTTTTCCCGTTTACGGCTATTGTTGGTCAAGAAGAGATGAAATTGGCACTGCTATTAAATGTAATCGATCCTTACATTGGCGGTGTGATGATTATGGGCGATCGCGGTACTGGTAAATCTACCACGATTCGCGCCCTAGCTGACTTACTCCCAGAAATTGAGGTGGTAGCTGACGATCCTTTCAACAGCCATCCTGAAGATCCTGATTTAATGAGTGATATGGTACGGGAACGCATAGCGCAACAAGCGTCCATTCCCGTAGCTAAGAAAAAGGTAACGATGGTTGATTTGCCTTTAGGGGCAACGGAAGACCGGGTTTGCGGTACGATCGACATTGAAAAAGCACTTTCGGAAGGTGTGAAAGCCTTTGAACCAGGATTATTGGCAAAAGCTAATCGTGGTATCCTCTATGTTGATGAAGTCAACTTGTTGGACGATCACTTAGTAGACGTTTTGCTGGACTCAGCGGCTTCGGGATGGAACACTGTGGAAAGGGAAGGTATTTCCATTCGTCACCCAGCACGTTTTGTTTTGGTAGGTTCAGGAAACCCCGAAGAAGGGGAGTTGCGTCCGCAGTTGCTCGATCGTTTTGGAATGCACGCGGAAATTCGCACAGTGAAAGAACCTGCACTGCGAGTTCAAATTGTGGAACAAAGATCAGAATTTGACCAAGATCCACCAAAATTTACCGAAAAATACATCCTAGAACAAGAAGCTTTGCAACAAAAATTGCTCAAAGCCAAAGATTTATTACCATCAGTAGAAATTGACTATGATTTGCGGGTAAAAATCTCAGAAGTGTGTTCTGAATTAGATGTTGATGGCTTGCGTGGTGATATTGTAACTAATCGCGCCGCCAAAGCACTAGCAGCTTTTGAAGGAAGAACACAAGTAACGGTTGATGACATTCGCCGAATAATTCGCTTATGTTTGCGTCACCGTTTACGGAAAGATCCTTTAGAATCAATTGATTCAGGTTATAAAGTGGAAAAAGCTTTTAATCGGGTGTTCGGTTTAGAAGTTACTGAATAACTTCGCAGCTTGAATAAAATTAATTGTTAGTGGTTAGTTTTGACTATTTAGCCACAACTAACTACTAACAGATTTTTAGAAAAATCAAAATTTAAAATTAAAAGTCGATATGCGTCTTTGGCAATTTTGGTGTAATAGTTTATTTTCCTCTACTCAATCCGATCCTCCCAGATTTGTAGAGGTAATTATGCTACTTTTAGCAATAGCTTTACTGGGACTTTGGGGAATTACTGAAATCTGGGGTTATTTAGGTTTAAGCTTAAGTTATGTAATTTGCTCATCTGTATCAGTAATAGTTAGGGAGTCGATGGCACCTTCTACTTACCCCCGGTTAACTCAAGTAGTAGCATTTTTGTTGTTAATTATTAGCATTTACAGCTTTGCTAAACTGATTTATCAAACCTAACGGCTCTCCCGGATTTATGGTGATAACAAAATCTTATTTAATCGTAGGGTGTGTTAGGCACGGGCGATAAATTCAGCATTCCAATCCATCAATAAATTCCCGTGCCTAACGCACCGTTCCCTGGTTTGTAACATTTATGAA
>NZ_JBHFNQ010000022.1:0-8546 GCF_041929345.1 Floridaenema aerugineum BLCC-F46 | reverse complement strand
AGAGACTTGATGATAACAGTTGGAACAGAGTTTAGAGCTAGGAAACCATCTATCAATTTCGATAAGCTTTGCACCTTTGCGCTCTAACTTATACGCCAAGAAATTGACAAACATTCCCCATCCACAATCAGATATAGCTTTGGCTAAATTCTGGTTCCGAACCATGCCTTTCACATGAAGATTTTCCACTATCACAGCTTGACTGTCGCTGGTCAACTTATGACTAAGTTTATGCAGAAAATCCTGCCTAGTATTGGCTACTCGTTCGTGAACTTTAGCTACTAACTTACGTTGCCTTTCCCTGGTTTTACTCCCATCTTTTTTGCGGGAAAGTTTTTGTTGCTTGCGCTTTAAATTCTTTTCATGTTTAGCTAAATGTTTAGGATTGTCATATTTAGAAATCTTCTCGCCGTCGCTAACAACGGCAAAGTGTTTAACCCCTAAATCAATTCCGTAAATCTTTCCCTCTGCTGATAATGGTGGCTCTCCATCCACTTCAAATAATACAGAACCGAAATATTTACCTGATGGGGTTTTGCTGATAGTAACAGTTTTTATCTTGCCATCAATCGGGCGATGAATTGATGCTTTTATTTCCCCAACTCCCCCTGGAATTTTCATCTCATTTTCCGAAACAGTTACATTTTGAGGGTATTGGGCTGATTGCTTTCCTTTCTTAGATTTGAATTTGGGAAATGCCGCCCTTCCCTCAAAAAAGTTTTTATATGCGGTGGTTAGATTTAATGTGGTTGCCTGTAATACTTGGCTGTAGCAATCACCCAACCATTTAGTTTCTTCGCTTTTCTTGAGTGCTGGCAATAGTGCGTTTAACGCAGACCGTCCTAATCCTTTACCTGTTTCTCGGTAGGTTTCAATGCTCTTGTTTAGAGCATAATTCCACCAATACCTTGCACACCCAAATATCTGAGCCAGCTTATGTTGCTGCTCATTTGTTGGGTAAATTCGGACTTTGACGACTTTGCGTTGCACTCAAATCACCTTCTTATCCCTTACGCTAGATAGCGATAAGTATAACTGCATTTCGGTAAGTTGGCAATATCGTTACTTCGTTTCTGAGGCGAGTAGGTCGGGTAAGGATTGGATATTACTACCCGCACCTCCCCTAAGAACCGTGCTTGTCAGTTTCCCAACACACGGCTCAAGCCTTACTTCAAGCCTTTCAACTTGGGTTTTGAATGTACCTGTTTGTGGCACGCTGCGTGCAAGTGCTGTAGGTTGTCAGTGTCGTCTAGGCCGCCTTTAGCTACAGGTACTATGTGGTGGGTTTCGACCTCTTCCCCATTGATTAATGGTTCACCGCAGATGGGACATTTCCAATTTTGGAGTTTGGCTACTTCATAATATTTTGAGCCTTTCTCCCAGTATGATTTCCCGTTCTTTTGGAGACGTTTATCCCAGTACTCTCTCAGGGACGGGTCATCTGGTGACGCGCTACCTTTAACCTTTATGTGCCTTTCAATGGGTGTTTTTGCGATAGGATACAGGGAAATAGTTGTCCCCCTTTTCCTACGGCGTTCACTTTCGCAAGCGAACGTCCATTGATTATTTTGGATGGTCTTAAAGTAACGATTCTTAACCCACTTTTTGCTTTTGTTGGGGTGTCTACGCCTTGCCCAACGCCAAAGGTATTGCCATACTCGGTATGAGATATAGCTGAAAGTTTCTTTACTAACTCCACCTTTATAATAGTTAGCAAAACCCCTGAGAATCGGATTCAGTTTTCTGATGACTGTCTCTTGCTCTTGACCATTCAGACGTTTGATTTCCTCTCCTATCCGTTTACAGAAAGCTAATACTTTCTTTTTGGATGGTTTGGTTAGCAGTTTACCGCTATAGTGTCTTAGGTTGAAGCCAAGGAAGTCGAAACCATCTTCCATTGACGTAATGACCGTCTTCTCAGTACTGAGTTCTAAGCCTCTTGAATTCATCCATTGCTGAATCTGGATTTGTGCTTTTTCGAGACTTCCTTTATCCCTAGCTGTGACTATGAAATCATCAGCGTATCTCACCACGCCAAGTTTCGGGTTGGTGGATTTTATGTGTTGTTTGGCACGAAAGATTCTTTGACGTAGATTTCTCACAGCTTTTCTTATTTGTCGCCAATTAATTTGGCTCCAATCTTCTAGCTGTTTCCTTTGTCCGTTTACGGTCATTTTCATGGCGGTATCTAACTTGTCATTAGATTCGATTTCTTAATCATTTCGTCTTTCGTATAAGACCCAGATGAATTCTGCTTTCCTTTCGGTCAGAGGCAAATTTTGTAGCCGTAGGCTTCCCGAAGGGTACCCCTATCTGATTCATTACAAATCAGCCTTCGCTTTTTCATCCATCCTCTACCCTCCAAGGTTTTCCGTCATTGTTGCCTTTGACCTACTAGGGATTTCGACCTTTCCTTAGACCTTGTAGGGTTTACCCTGTTGTATCGTCTAGTTTTCTTTTCTTTATTGGGTGCTGTCTCTACTGCGATGAGGTTTATTGTTCACACGGTTAAAGATGACGACAGTCTTTAACCCCCTCATAGGAACCTATCAGCCTTATTTGGTTCCTCGATGAATGACGCAGCTTATGACAATTCACTTGCGTTCACCGTTCAAAGAAATCCCCCTTGCTCCTAACTATCTTAGGCTGATAGCTTCGGCTACTTTCGTGGTCTGCATTCCGGTTGTTTCGTTACCTACTCGACCGTGACCGGACTCAGAGAGTCTTTTACGTGGGGGTAGGAGGTGTGAATCTCCTAGAGGACAGGGTTCCTCGTACTAGACGACCAGTTCAGGTCGCACATCGCCATTCATCCCATTCCTGCCACAGGGATTCATCTGCAAACTTTGCCCATATATAACCTTCTAGTTGAAATAGCAATGCTTCAACAGTACGTTTCGCTTCTGCTGGTAGGCGATCTTTGACGCGACACCAGTCAGTAAACGTCTTCAATTCGGATATATCGACTTGAATAGTCATAAGATTTAGCGATCGCAAACATTGATAAATAATCAGACCAAATGGCTAGGATTTGGCAAATTGATTCAACTCTTTTGCGCCTAGCTATTTCGTTTGCTCGATTTGTAAGTTAATTTGTTGGCTCAAGACTCCACGAATTTTCGCATTGTTTTCGGTGAGCAGCCACTCTGCTTTCCACTGACTCAGATGAGTCCAGTATTGCCGAGGAAGATCAACTCCAACAAAAGCCCAAACTTTTAACTTTGGATTGGGATGGTTGGCTAATTCTGACAGATCTTGAATGGGAACTTTACTCATTAGAGAGATTTTTTCCAATTTTTGTAATTGTGCAATTTCCGGCGGTAGCGCTGTGAAATTATTGTAATCTAGAGTGAGTTCTTGCAAATTTTGCAGTCGTCTAATTTGTGGTGGGAGTGTTATTAACTTATTTCCTATTAGATCGAGTTTTTGTAAGTTCTTCAATAGCCCAATTTCAGGTGGTAATGCTGTGAGCTTATTCCACCCTAAATCGAGTTCTTGTAAATTATGTAATTGCCCAATTTCCGGTGGCAATACTGTAAACTGATTATCACTTAGATCGAGTTTTTGTAAATTACGTAATTGTCCAAGTTCTGGCGGTAATGCTGTGAGCTTATTCCACCTTAAATCAAGTTCTTGTAAATTATGCAATTGCCCAATTTCCGGTGGCAATGCTGTAAGCTGATTCTCCGCAAGACTAAGTTTTTGTAAGTTTTCAAGCTGACCAATTTCAGGCGGTAGTGCTGTAAGATTATTTTCACCAGGCGGCCCGTATCCAGTACGTGAGTGTTCATTTCCCTCTATGCTGAGGTAGCGTAAGTTTTTCAGATGTCCAATTTCAGGTGGTAGCGTTGTGAGATTATTCCACCCTAAATCGAGTTCTTGTAAATTATGCAATTGCCCAATTTCCGGTAACAATTCGTCAAGAGTGTCACAATGGCTTACATAAAGTTTTCTCAAGTCTTTATGCTGTTGAAAAAAGTCAGATGGAAGTTTTTTAAGCCCTTGGTGCGATAGATTAAGTTCCATGAGATTCTCCAGGTGTTAAAATTTCTTTGGGAGAGCGATATGCCTCCGGCACGCTGCGCGAACGCAATCAAACCGACCAAAAGGAAGCTGTGCGGTTATAGCCAAATCAGCAATACTAGCTTTCTACTACAAAAGTTTCGGGGTCAATATCCCAGTTGCACCAAGCGATCGCCTCTCGCGCCGAAGTAATATCAGGTGGTGTCCGCAAAACGTGAATATGATTCGTGCTAGGACAAGTCATTTTTAACAGACAGATCGGTTCGACATCGATATCTGCCTGAACCATCAACAGCGAGTATTCCCGCCAAGCATCTAGTTCTACGGCTTCAAGGTCTTGCACAATGCGATCATAGCCAATGCCTTGAATCAGGACGCGCCGAAGTTCTGCGTTTGGTTCTTGCAACAGCCATTGCGATCGCCAATTCTGTGACAAAACTGCTCCGTACTTCTGGGGAATCGGGACTCCTCGCCAGAAATAATAACACTCCCAGTCTGACCATTGAACAGCAGGCTTGCCGTCTGCATGAAGCTGCTCGTTTTGAATTCGCATTACTGGAGAGGTCAGAACCATAACTTTGGTTTGGGTAATCCAAAAACAAAATAACCCCGCTTCCAGCGCATCTACAAATGGCATCCACACAGGAGACAATCGCTTGTACTGACGGCTGCTAGTAATAAAATCGGCGATCTCAACAGCCATTGCCGCTTCCGTTGCCACCTCGTTTCTGTTCCGCCACGCAGAATTCTGATTGCCATCAAAGGCAGCCTCCAAAACCGCAATTCTGGCAACACTCCTCACAGCAGCCAAGGTAAGATTGCGCGGAATATCGGCAGCCTCTTCTCGAGTAGTGTGCCATGCAACCATACTCGCAGAACTCCTACCACTAACCCACAACTGCCTAAATGCAGCATTAAACGCATCACCCCACGCCGCCTGCTTCGCAGCACCTTTCACAGTCCTGGCAGCACTACTGGCAGCTTTGCTCGCCTCACGCCACGCCCAAGGAAACATCATATCAAACGCAATATTCCACGCCTTATTCCACAAAGGATCGATCGCGGTTTTCTTGGCAGTCCTAAATGCAGCCTCTCGCGCCGCCTTAGCCACACTAAAATGTGGAGCATCACTTGCCGCATCAAAATCAAACATACCTTTTTTCGCTGCTGCCAACCCCGCGTCAAAGGCCGCTTTCCGCACTGTTTCCAGCGCAGCATCACTCGTCGCAGCACTCGCCCCTTCCCGCGCCGCTTCCAGTGCTGCTTCATGCTGTGGATCGTACACAACTTTCCACGCAGCATTGATCGCCTTTTGCCACGCAGCATCAAAAAACATAACCTCCGAGGCAGCATCGAATGCAGCATCAAAGGAGCGATAAATCTCGACCGGACGATCGTGCTGATTCAGTGCTTTTAAAAGCCGGGAAAAGGCATCTCGAATTCGTTGTTCGTCAATGTTCGGGTTTTCGTAATCGATCGCGGATAATCGATCAATAATCTGTTGAGCCTTGGGCGATAGATCAGTCGGCAACATAGCGCCATCCTTCGGGTTCATATTCACGCTGAAGAAGCACCATCCAGTCACCTTGGGGAATTGCGATACTCCAGACATAGTTCCATTCAATCAGTTCTAGCAATGCTTCGACGGTACGCTTCGCTTCTGCTGGTAGGCTATCTTTGGTGCGACAACAATCAGCAAAGCGGGTAAACATGGCGCAATTAAGTTGATTAGTCATGGCAGTAACCCTGCTTTTCCCCAAATAGAGAAATACTATCCTACATTTAGGTTACAATCATAATACAAAAAATAATAAATTAAGAGTTACTCTTGAGATACTAGCCCTTTCAAGGTGTACTAATTTTCCATATTCTTTATACAACAAATTGCAGTATTGCTTTTCCTGAAACAAAGATTGTTGAGTTACTACTGCAAGCTGTATTAGAGGTAATTTGCCTTAAGGCGTTGATGCAGAAATTTCTAATTGAGTGATGTAGTTGTTGTTATATTGCAAGCTTTTCAAAGTAGCAGGATTCAATTGATGAGTGAAGCAAAAACTCTGAAGAAAATTGAACATGATATGGAGTTGGGTAGTGAGCAACAGCGTATAGATGCTGTGCTAGATGCCTTTGATTATGGAGATGCTGGACTGTATCTAATCGTTCAGGCATTAAACGATCCGTGCCAATTGGTTAGAGAAGCAGCACATTTACTTCTAACAGAAAACCAGTCAGAACGAGCTAAACAAGCCTTATGGGATTATCTACCCTATCGGCATCTACAGCCACTGTGCACCTTACATTTCCTTCCTGACTATGAACACTACAACTATTGGTTATCTTATGGGAAAAGGGAAAAACAGCCTCAGAAAACTCCCGCTGCTTATCGCTGTTGGCAAACTCTGGACTATGTAGCCTTTACGCCAGATGAAAGGACATTAATTACTTACACAGATCGAGAAATGAGAACTTACCTTTGGAATTATCGAACAGGTGAGTTACAAGTCGAATTAACAGTTGCCAGTTGGGAGGACGGAGGACATATTGTACTGAGTCCGAATGGCTCTTATGTCATCTCCAATAATCAACGCGTACTAGAGGGATATCATTTGCAGCGAGGAGATTTTGTGCTTGATGGTTATCGCCTAAAATGTGAACCCACTGCCCTAGCAATCAAATCGGAATATACATTAATAGCAGGTGGTTGGGGTGTTACTTCTTATGGCATTGAACCTATTTATGTGTATCAACTTCCGATTACAGATCGAGCTTTTAATGAAACTTGGGCTGAGCCAAACCTCATTCATTACTTACGAGGACATACGTCTAGAGTTCAATCTCTGCTTCTGAGTCCTGATGAAGCATTGCTCTTGAGTCAGGCACACGATCGCCAAAACGATTCCCACCATCTTTGGGATACTCAAACTTGGGAACTGCTTCGTACTTATGAAACTTCTAGTGAGTGGATTGCAGATTGCCTTGCCACGCGCCCCAATGGGCAAGTGCTAGCTAGCGGCGATCGCGCGAGTACTGCCAGCGTTTGGGATTTGCGAACAGATGAAGTTCTTTATGTGCTGCCTGGGAAAGCGCCAACGGTTATGAGTGTGGATGGTCGCGTATTGATATGTCGAGGTGAACTTGGCGGATTACTGGTGTGGGATTTGGCAACTAATCGAGAGATTTGTACATTGGCAAATGATATTCATGAAATTGAACCTCTTGCCTTGAGTCGCGATCGTCAGTTTCTTGTCGTTCGCGTGGAGGACACGATTCAAGTGTGGGCATAACAGTAATTTTTTGGACTAGCGATCGCTAGAAAAGCAAGCTTTACTAAAAAAACTTGTAACTAACTTGACGAGGAGAAACCTACCTTGACTGACATCTTTTTGCCTCTCCCATACATACTGGAAAGACCAGGATATTGGGTGCCACCTGCTTTTTTTAAGCTTGGTAGCACCTTAGAGACAGTCGAATTTGCTCAAGTAATCACCTTAACCAGCACTTTTATTCCATTTCAATGTTTTGAAGTTATCATAACAGGTGTCTACGCTCCTGACGAGTTTAATTTTACTTTAGGACAACCTATTTCCAGTGAGATTCGCCGCAAAGCTAAAAAGACTTTCTTTTCCTTGATAAATCCTAGACAAAAGTACAGAAAGCTGTCTGAAGATGAATATTATTGCTTTTTTCCAGAGGAGCGTGAACTAAACCTTAATTAAAATTATTTAGACTGAGTTATAAAGATATTCTTTAAATTTCTATCCGCAGTTTTACTCAGGGTTGAGCAAGCATTAAGGATTGCCACTTCCACCCGATGCACCTAATATGCTTGTCCAGTTGTATGACTAGACTCGTGTGAAGTCAAGAGTACATAGATCGGATTGCTCGCAGTGATGGTAGCCCTTCAATAAAGTTGATAGCTGCGTGCAATCCAGCGATTGCATATAAATCCGCCGCATCCTCTTTTTCTGATAAACTAGCATTTGCTTCCTCTAGTAATTTCATCAAATATTCAGGTATTTGTACAATCGCACCATTACTACAAGTAAGAGTAACAAATTGAGTATCGGGAGCCAAAACTTTAGGTTTCAAAAATGCTAATTCCCTCTGAAAAGATTTGGAAATACAACGACATTTTCTCGCACCTCCTTTTCTACTTCTATATCGCCGCTTGGTTCGATAAAAACTGCCTTTGAGTAACGGAGGTTGATTAACTGTTAGTACAACTAAATGAAATGGTAAATTAAGCTGTTCTCCTTGTTTGATTTTGATTCTTTCTAACTCATATCGATCGAGTTCATCTGCTTTAATAGGACAGTGAGGATAATACGCTGCTTTACAGCTATAAGTTATATCGGAAAGTAACTCAGCTTTTTTAGATAATCTAGGGCTTGCTGAAAAAGAGCGAAAAGGGGAGAGGGTAAGGAGGTTCAGCGATGAAAACTGATAAAAGTGCAAGGAATGGGTGTAAAATAGCCCAGAAAGCTTGGATGAGCCGGAGAAAATGTACCGAAAAGAGGAGCAAC